>CAIYRJ010000393.1 GCA_903928615.1 uncultured Actinomycetes bacterium
TGCAGTTGGGGGTGCAGCGGGCGTTGGAGAGGATGTCCCAGTCTTCGTGGCGGTACTGGTCGGCGTTCACGCTCACCACGAAGGTGCCCACCTTGGCGCCCTTACCGGGGGCGGTGAGGATCACTTTCTTGGCGCCGGCCTCGAAGTGCTTGCTGGCGCCCACATCGTCGTTGAACACGCCGGTGGACTCGATCACCAGATCCACGCCCCACTCCTTCCAGGGCAGGTTGGCGGGGTTGCGGTCGTAGAAGGTTTTGATCGTTTTGCCGTTGACGACGATCGTGTTCTCGGTGGTGGACACCTCTGCATTGCGCAGAGGGCCAAGCATCGAGTCGTACTTGAGCAGGTGAGCGTTGGTGTAGGTGTCACCGGAGCCGTTGATACCCACCAGCTCGATGCCGGTGTTCTCGCCGCGGCTCAGCCAGCAGCGCATGAAGTTGCGACCGATGCGGCCGAATCCGTTGATCGCAACGCGGAGGGTCATGGCGTCAAGCGGCGAAACCCGCTAGCAAGGGTGATTTCGGCTGCCGATCATACAGAAATCGCCGGGCCGACCGGGCCTCACCGCAGCGGCGCACCGGCGAGCGGGCGGGCTACGGATATCGGCGTGGCACCGTAGAACCCGCCGGGGGAGGCGCTTCCACCCAAAGCGTGCGGGGGCGGCAGGGGCGCAGCTTTTCGGAGTTCCGACGCAACTCGTAAAAGAACGAGGGGCCCCTCCCGACCTATCTTCGGCTGGTCCCGGAGGCGCCCTTGACCCCGACGCTCGATCGCCAGCTTCCGCTCCACTTCATCGGCGTCGGCGGCATCGGCATGTCGGCCCTGGCCGGGATCCTGGCGGCACGGGGTTTCCAGGTGAGTGGCTCCGACCCCCGCAACACGCCGGTGGTGGAGGGCTTGCGCCAGCAGGGCGTGCGCGTCTTCCCCCGCCAGGAGGCCGCCACCATCGCCGCCCTCTGCGACGACGACGGCCTGACCCCCCTGGTGGTGATCAGCTCGGCGGTGCCCGAGAGCAATACCGAGCTGGCGGAGGCCCGCCGCCGCGGCCTCACCGTGCTGCACCGCTCCGACATCCTGGCGGCACTGATCAACGCCCAGCCGTCGATCGCCGTGGCCGGCAGCCATGGCAAGACCACCACCAGCACCCTGGTGGCCACCCTGCTGGAGGCCACCCAGCAGGACCCCACCGCCGTGATCGGTGGCGTGGTGCCCGCCTTTGGCAGCAACGGACGCCAGGGGGAGGGGCGGCTGCTGGTGGCCGAGGCCGACGAATCGGATGGGTCGCTGGTGAAATTCGCCGCCCACCTGGGGGTGCTCACCAATATCGAGCTTGACCACACCGACCACTACCCCAACCTGCAGGCGCTGATCGACACCCTGCAGCGCTTCGCCGCCGGCAGCCAGCGGCTGCTGGCCAACCGCGACTGCCCGATCCTGCGCGAGCACTTCCAGGCCCACAGCTGGTGGTCGATCGAAACCGCCGAGGGGGTGCCGGTGAGGCGCGGGGTGCCGTCCGCATTCGGCGCGCCGGTGGGCGACCAGAAGCGGTTGCCAAAGGGGTTCCACGGGTTGGTGACCGGCACGATGATGAACCCATCCGTGCTCTGGGTGACGCCGTCCGGCTCGCGGAAGGTCACCGAATGCGCCCGGTACAGGGTGAAATCAGCGAAGGCCGTCACGCTGCGATTCAGGTCCAGTTCGGCCGCGGCGTGGACGTTGGTCCGGGCGGTCTTGGGCTGGATGACGCGGTAGGCGTTGTTGTTCCAGTAAAAGTCCCGGGTGATGCCGGTGCGGATCGGGGCCGCCGGCGCGAAGCCGACGCCGGTCGCGGTGGGGGTGAGGACGAACAGGCCCGACGTCGCGGCCATCGTCGCCGGCACGCCCGCCGGACGGCTCCCGGCAAACCCGCTCACCGCTCCGAAGGCATTGGTGGCGGTGACGGTGCCGAGCAGGAAGTTGCCGAAGGGGGTGGTGGCGGAGCGGGCGTTGAAGGCCGACGCTGCGGTGGTGTCGCCCTGCTGCCAAGGCGCCGGGGCCCGGGCGCTGTTGTCGCCATCCGCCGAGAAGGGCCGGTCGCGGGCGTAGATGGGATCGCGCA
>CAIYRJ010000394.1 GCA_903928615.1 uncultured Actinomycetes bacterium
GCGAGCTCCGACCCCGAGTCGCCGGCCACGCAGGCGGCCGCGCAGGTGGACGGCTACGCCACGGCGTTCTGGTGGGCCGCGGGCATCTTCCTGCTGTCGGCCGTGGTCTGCGGGCTGCTCATGACCCGCGACCTTCCCGAGCACGATCCGGACGCACCCCGGGTGGCCGCCTAGGCGACCACCCGGAGGCGATCCGGAGCACGATCAGCCGGGAGTGTCCCCGGAGTCGGTGGTGCCGGTGCCGTCGTCCATGGTGCCGTCGTCCATCGAACCGTCGTCCATGGTGTCGTCGGTCGCGGCGCCACCGCCAGCCAGGTTGTACTTGGTCCGGAGGTCATCGGCCAGCGCGGTGGCAGCTGCCTCGCTGTCCGCGGCGCACTTGGCCTGAGCCTCCTTCGCGCCATCTGTCTGCGCGCTGAAGTCGGCCTCGCTCACGTTGGCCTCGATGCACGCGATCTGCCCGAGGCAGAGAGCACCCACCCCCTTCTCGAGGTCGGCCACGCCCTCCTGCGGAAGGCCCTCGGCCTCGAGCGCCGGCTGGGCATCGGCCACGGCCTTGTCGGTGCACGTCGAGATGAACGCGTCGCGCACCTCAGCCGGGTACTCCGCCCCGCCGGATGATGCGGAATCGGACGAGGAACCGCAGCCCACGCCCGTGGCGATGACTGCCCCGGAGAGCAGCACCGCGATTGCAATACGGGAAGTTTTGATCATGCGGCGCAATTTGCACGCGCCGCGGCTCATTCCTGCTCGGCCGTGCCGATCATCGTGCCGAGCACCACCTGGCTCTTGCCGGCCGCCTTCGCCTCGTACAGCAGCACGTCCGCGCGCTGGTAGGCCTCGTCCCAGCCGGCGTCGCCCCACCCCACCGGCACGCCGCCCGCTGACGCGGAGATGCCGGGGCCACCCGCGGGGGCCACGGCCGACACCGCATCGATCATCCGCTGACCGGCGGCCTCCATGGCCTCCGGGTCGCCCGACTCCAGCAGCACCACGAACTCATCGCCGCCCAGCCGCGCCACCACATCACCCTCGCGCACCGTGCTCGCGATCGCCGCGGCGACCGAGATGAGCACCTCATCACCCACCGCGTGGCCGAGCTGGTCGTTGATGTCCTTGAAATCGTCGAGGTCCACGATCATCACGCCGAACGGGCGGGCGGCGGCGTCGATGCGGCGCAGGCGGCGCTCCACGCCCTGCAGGAGAGCCAGCCGGTTGGGCAGGCCGGTGAGCGGGTCGCGCAGGGCGCGCGATGCGATGTCCTCCCTCAGCGCCACCTGGGCGAGGGCCCCGGCCAGACGGTCCAGCGCCTCCGCCAGCTCGGTACCACGCAGCCCGGCGTCGTCGCCGTCAATGTCCCGGGCGCAGCACACCAGCAGCCCGAACTCATCCTTGTCGGTGGCGACGGGGCAGCAGATGGTCACCGCGTTCATGGGGTCGACGTGGGGGCACGAGTCGAGTCGCAGCCCCGGCAGGCTCACGTGCAGCCGGCCGCCCTGCAGCGCCAGGCACTCCGTGCGATCGAATGATTCACCGCTGCCGCTCACGCAGATGAGGCCGACGGGATCATCGGGGCTCTCCGCCATCACCCCGGCGTTCATCCCCGGGGCGAGCGCCTGCACCGCGGCCACCGCGGCCCTGCCGGCCTCGGGCAGCGAGCCCGCGGCGAGAATGGCCCGCACGGCGTCGTCCACGACCATGCGCTGCTGCTCGGCGCGCGTGAGGTGCTCCACCGCCGACCCGAGCTCCTCCGCCACGGCCGTGGCCGCGGCGGCCCGCCGCTCCGCGATGTCACGCGCCACCATGGTGGCGATCACCGACAGCACGGGGCGAAGCTCATCCTGAAGCGCGGGGTCGTATCCACCCGCCCGGTTGGCGAGGCCGACCATGCCGATGAGTCCGTCGCCCTCACGAAGCGGAATGCCCAGGTACGACTCCAGGGGCGGGTGCCCTGGTGGCAGCCCGCAGCGGCGGGGGTCGGTGGCCGGGTCATCGCTCACCACGAGCTCCCCGGTGGCCACCGTGACGCCGAAGAGCGAATCGAGGTTGCGGAACTCCAGGCCGTCGGCCGCGAACTCGTCGAATACCTGTCGCGACCATTCATTCCATGCGATGTCGGTGATGGACAGCGAGTGCAGGTAGGGGTTGCCCTGCTCGTCGGCTTCGATGCGGCCGAGGAACCCGAACTGGCTCCCCGAGAGGGCGATCGCGGTGCGCAGGGCGGCGTCCCACCAGGCCCGGTCGGCACCGTTGCGGATGTAGAGGTCCTGCAGCTCGCCCTGCGCCTTCAGGACGGCGATGAGCCGATCGCGCTCCTGCTCCGCGGTGAGCGGAGCGCTCCGCACGCCCCCATCAGCATTGCTCATCGGGAGTGACCCGCCAGGCTCGCCATCATCCGGGACATTGTGGCGACCCCTTCAGGCCTTGTCGCGTGTCCTCACAATAACCTTGCAACCCGTCCTCACGCGACCACGGGGGTCTCCCCCTGAGCAGCATCGAGATGCAGATGGCGCCGTGGCTGCTGCCGGCGATGCGCCGCCGCTACCGCGGGGCGGCGGCGCCGATCTCGGACCTGCGCGTTTTCGATGCGCGTGAGGCGCCTGCGCCACTGGCCGCAGCCCACCCCATCGACGCGATCGTCGCGGCAGGGGTGCCCGGCGC
>CAIYRJ010000395.1 GCA_903928615.1 uncultured Actinomycetes bacterium
CGTGCTCGTGCTCGGCGCGACGGGCGGTGCCCTGCTGCTACGCGCCCGTGGCGTGGGCCAGCGCGGGCCCGTCCGTGCCGACCGCAGCGGGATCGACCCGGGACCCATCTGACGCACGTACGGCGAGGTCGCCCATGCGGGTGATGGCGTCGCTGTCCATGATCACCGTGCGCACCGGCGCCTCCCCCACCTGCTCGAGCAGCACGTGCAGCAGCAGCCCGCGCTCTGCCGGGGAGCACGATCCCCTGGCCAGCGCCTCGTGGGGGAGCGCGAGGCGCGAGGAATCACCGAGTGCCGGGCCGGCGGCCGGACCGGCCGCGATCTTCAGGGCGTCCTCCGGCGAGCGTGGTTCCGTGCCGCCCAGCGCGCGACCGGCAGCGAGGCGGAGACCGGGAGAGCGTCGCGCGGCCTGCAGGTACGGCATGAGGTCCGCGACCTCCAGTGAGCGGAATGCCAGCAGTGCCTCACCGGCGGCCCCGGCCTCCGGGCCATCTGCCGCATGGGCATCGCGCACCACCCGCTGCACATCCTCGGCCGACGTGCATTCCACCGCCCGGGCGAAGAGCGCATCGTGGGGTGACGGCGGCGTGAACCGGAGGCCGTCAACCGGCACGTCGAGCCCCGGTGGCAGGACGCCGAAGAATCCCTCGACGGCTGCGAGCGTGCGCCGCAGTTCGTCGGCGGGCAGCGAGCACGTGCCCGCACCGGTGTCGAGCGAGCCGCGTCGGCTCACCACGCGACGGATCGGAGCGGACATCACGGCATCGATGGCGTCACCGGGGTCGCCCCCGTGCGCGGTGGCCGTCCGGATGGCGAAGGCCTCCTGCGTGAAGAGGTCGCGCTTGCTCCAGAACCACCACGCGCCCTCGCCGGTCCACCCGAACACCGTGTAGTGCAGGCTCGAGGCCAGCAGGGCGATGCCATCGAGACGCCCCGTCACCTCAGGGGTGAGCATCAGCAGGGCGCCGAACAGCGCGGCCTCATCGAGGCACGAGGTGAGCCCCCGCGGGCGCTGCCCGGGGCCGCCCGGAGCCCGCCTCGCCGCGTTGATCACGTCGACGTTCGCATATGCATAGGCGGGGAACCTCCCGGCGGCCATGACCTCCTGCAGCGAGTCGTCGGGGTGCAGCAGGCCGCGCTTCCGCCGTGCGTCCCATCCCGCATCGATGTCCGCGATCGCGCCGTCCACGACATCCGCCCCGAGCCGTCGCCTCTCCGCGCCGAGATCGATGTAGCCATCCAACTCGGCCATGCGCTCGGGCTGCATGTGCGTGAATGAGGTGTCCACCAGGCGCCGCGCGTGCTCGAGGGGGTCGGCTGACGCAGCCATCCTGCGGCCCATGCGCCACAGCCGTGGCGACATCGCGTTGGCCATGACAAGCGGAAGCAGCACCGTGGGGTCGGCGATGGCGTCGAACAAGTCGGGTGCCACGGCCTGCGAGGGCTCCATGGGTGCACCGTACGCCGTCGCTGCGCGCGCGGCCATCAGATGATCCAGGCGGTAGGCTGACGCCGATGAGACGAGCCCCCCTCGCTGTCATTGCCCTCTTCGCATGCTCGGTCGCCCTCCCCGCGGCGTCAGTCGCCGCGCCGCCGGTGCTTCCGGTGTGCTCCACGAACCCCGAGACAGGGGGGAGCACGCGGTGCGCCACCGTGAAGCCCCCGCGGGCGTGGGCGAAGGCGGCGGCGTACGGCATCACCGCAGAGCCCCTTCCGCGCCCGCGCAACGGCGCGGTGCTCAAGCCGCTTCGCCTGACGAGCATCGAGGTGACGCAGCCGAGCCGCATCGATGAGGGTGAGTGCGGCACGCAGGCATCGATCGACGCCCGGTACCGGGGTCCGAGGAACGCGACCCTCTTCTACAGCTACGTCGAGGACGACTGCGGCCGCCTGCGGACGCTGCTTCCCGGCGACCAGGCCGTGAGCGTGCCGGGCGCCACCGTCGCCATCGCCACGCGCAGCGGCGGGGCCAACGTGGTGCAGTGGACGCGGTCGCCCCGGGCGGCGGTCGACGGTGCCTACATGGTGGGCACGATGATGCTGCGCTCGAGCTCGCTCTCGCAGGCCCGCCTGCTGGAGATCGCCGCCACCATTCGCTGACCCCCGCGTGCCGGCCGCGGGGCATTTGCCCGCATAGAGCGCATTTCGGGCTGTAACCCGGGTGGGCGGGATGTCCCGGCCCCAATCCCCATGGGAATGGGGGATCCACCCCGATCGGGGCGTGCGGGGCATGTAATACGGAACCGATACGGGTTGGCAGGCCCATGCATGCCGCCTACGGTCCTCGGTGCGTGTGAAGCACCAACGGCGCTGAGTACCCGCGTCGGCACGCCGTCCTTGCAAGCGAGCAGGAGCCCCGTTATCCCGACACGCCCGAACGCGAGGCATTCCCTTGTGCGCTCCCGCGCCGCGGCAATCCTCATCGGTCTGTCACTCCCGCTCGCCGTGGGGGGCACGCTCTCGGCGTCGCCCGTCCCCGACGCGCTTCCGGGCAGTGGTTCCTCCACCACCCCGGCTCCCTCGCAGGCGCCCGCTCCTGCAGGTGGATCTGCCGCAGGCGCACCCGCCGCCGTGCCGGCCACGCCCCCGGTGCCGATCTCGCTCATCGGGCCCGAGACGCGATCGTCGTTCATGAAGCAGTTCCAGTCGCGCCTTCGCGCCAAGGGCCAGAAGATCAAGGTGACCGGTCGCTTCGACAAGCCGACCGAGAAGGCCATCCGCCGCCTGCAGGCCAAGATGGGCCTTCCGCCCAACGGCCTCGTCGACGGCGCGTTCATGACCCGCATCGGCATCAAGATGCGCGGCGTCGCCGGCGCCGACCAGCCCCCGCCCTCGCCCGCGAGCAACGCGCCGGTGGTGCAGGTGGCCATGCAGTACCTCGGCGTGCCCTACGTGTGGGGCGGCGCCACCCCTGCCGGCTTCGACTGCTCGGGCCTCGTGATGTTCTCCTACAAGCAGATCGGCAAGTCGGTGCCGCGCACGACGTGGGACATGTGGGGCGCCCTGCCCAAGGTGCCCTTCGACCAGCTGGCCCCGGGCGACCTGGTCTTCTTCCGCAACCTCGGCCACATGGGCATGTACATCGGCGACGGCAACGTGCTTCACGCACCGCAGACCGGCAAGGTCGTGAGCGTCTTCCCGCTCGCGCGCCGCATGCACGACTACGTCGGGGCCGCCCGCCCGTAGCCGCCCCGGATGTTCCACGGGAACATCCACCTGACCCGGGGTGATCCGATCCGCCGCGGCGGTCGTACCACGGTCGAACGGTCCGAGCACATCGGGCCACGACCGGAGGAGCACGACCCATGAACCGCCGTACCCGACTTCTTCCCGCCCTTGGCGCCCTGGCCGCCGCTGGTGCCATCGCCGCAGCACCCGCCATGGCGCAGCATGCGGCGACGCCGCCCACGCCCACCAAGAACATCGTCCAGGTGGCGGCGTCCAACCCGCAGTTCTCCACCCTCGTCTCGCTGGTCAAGGAGGCCGGCCTGGTGAAGGTGCTCTCGGGCAAGGGGCCGTTCACGGTCTTCGCGCCCACCAACGCCGCCTTCGCGAAGGTGCCCGCCGACACCCTGGCCGCCCTCAAGGCCGACCCCGACAAGCTGCGGGCGGTGCTGACCTACCACGTGGTGCCGGGCAACGTGCCGGCGTCGAAGGTGGTCACGCTCAACGGCAAGCGCGTGAAGACGGTCGAGGGCAGCACCGTCCGCGTGATGGTGAAGGGCAAGACCGTCAAGGTGAACGACGCCACGGTCACCAAGACGGACATCAAGGCGTCCAACGGCACGATCCACGTCATCAACGGCGTGCTGATCCCGCCGGCGGGCTAGGGGACGTCGTGCCCGGCGCGCAGGCCGTGATGGGGGGCTTCGCCGCGACGGCCTCGCGCCGGGCGTGGGCGGCCACGACCTACGATGCACCCGTGGTCGTGGATCCGCTCGACATGGTTGACCCCGCAGAGGCGGACGCCGCCGCGCTGCGGGCGATGGCGGCCGGCGACCACGAGGCCCTCCGGGGCTTCTATGACCGCTACGGCCGCATGGTGCACGCGGTGGCCTATCGCATCACCGGCGATGCCCAGGCCGCCGAGGAGTGCACCCAGGACGCCTTCCTCGCGGTCTGGAGGTCGGCGGCGTCGTTCGACCCGGCGCGGTCGAGGGCGGCCACCTGGGTGTGCGCCATCGCCCGCAACCGGGCGCTGGATGCCGTGCGGGCCACGGGGCGCCGGCCGGTGCCGAGCGACGAGCTCCCCGAGCGGGGGTTCGCACCCGATTCCGCGGACGTCGTGGCCGACGCCGACGCGGCCGTCCGCGTGGCCGAGGCGATGGCAGGGCTACCTCCTGCGCAGTGCGACGTGCTGCAATTGGCGTACTTCGACGGTCTCTCGCAGACGGAGATCGCCCAGGTGCTCGAGGTTCCGCTCGGCACCGTCAAGAGCCGCATGCGACTCGCCCTCGAGCGCATGCGGGAGGTCATCGGGGACCTGGGCCCGGAGGCATGAACCACATGAGCACCGACGACATCACGCCAGAGGACAGGGACACCATGGACGCCATGGGCCGTGCGCTGCCGCGCGTGAGCCCGCCGCCCGACCTGGGCGAACGCATCGTCGCGGAGGCGTCCGGGCAGGCCACCGCGCAGCAGCCCCTCGCCGAGGTGATCAGCCTCGATGAGCGCCGCTCGCGCCGCCGCGTGGTGCTCTCGTCGCTCGCCGCGGCGGCCTGTGCTGCGGCCGTGGCCGTGGGCGTCACGCTCGCATTCACCGGCGGCTCCGCCGACCCGGGCCCGCTCACCGCGAGCACCGCGATCGTGGCGCAGGCCGGGGATGGGGTGTCCGGCACCGCGGCCCTCTACGGGTCGGAGCAGGCCGGCGGCATGGTGCAGGTGCGCCTGTCCGACGTTCCCGCGCCGCCGTCGGGTCACCACTACGAGGTGTGGGTGCTCGAGAAGGGGTCCACCGAGATGACGTCGGTGGGGTCGTTCACGCCGTCATCGGGCGACGTCGACCTCATGCTGCCGCTGCCCGCGCCGGCCGACTACGCGGCCGTGGACATCTCCGTGGAGCCGAACGGCGGTCCGCCCGCGCACTCCGGCACCAGCCTGGCGGGCGCGAAGTTCGCCTGAGGCCCCACGGGCCGCTGCAACGCGTGTCTCACTGAACGGGACTAGCATCCCGCGCCCCATGAGCACGATCCGGCGCACGAAGATCGTGGCGACCCTCGGGCCCGCCACCGACGACCAGGCCACGCTGGTCGCGATGATGCGCGCCGGCGTGGACGGCGTGCGCATCAACTGCTCGCACGGCACCCGCAACGACTTCATCCGCCGGGCCTGGCAGGCCAAGGACGCCGCGGCCACGGCCGGGCGCCACGTGGCCATCATGTTCGACCTGCAGGGGCCGAAGATCCGCCTGCACGAAGCCACGCGCCGCGCCGACCTCGACGAGGGCGACCAGGTGCGCATCGTGGGCGACCCCAAGGCCCGCGGGGCCACCGGCGCGCTGGTGGTCGACTGGCCGGGAGTGGTGGAGGCCGCGGAGCCGGGCACATCGGAGCTCGTGATCGGCGACGGCGCCCCGCGCATCGCGATCGCCGAGCGCACCAAGGGCGCCCTCGTGGGCACCTGCGTGATCCCGGGCACCGCGCTGCCGCGCAAGGGCGCCTTCCTCACCCACGCGCAGGTGGGTCGCATGGCCCTCACCGAGAAGGACCGGGCCGATGTGCGCACCGCACTCGACGCCGGCGCCGACTTCATCGCGCTGTCATTCGTGAACGGCGCCGACGACATCCGCGAGCTGCGCGGGGAGATCCTCGGCTCGTCGGCGCGCATCATCGCCAAGATCGAGACCCTGGCGGCCATCGATCACCTCGAGGAGATCGTCGACGCCGCCGATGCCCTCATGGTGGCCCGCGGCGACCTCGGCGTGGAGGCCGGGGTGTCGCGCGTTCCGCTGCTGCAGAAGCGCATCATCCAGGCGGCCAATGAGCGCGGGAAGATGGTGATCACCGCCACGCAGATGCTGGAGTCGATGATCGACGCCCCGGAGCCCACGCGCGCCGAGGCATCGGACGTGGCCAACGCGGTGATCGACGGCACCTCCTGCGTGATGCTCTCGGGCGAGACGGCCGTGGGCCGGTATCCGATCGAGACCATCGAGCAGATGGCGGCCATCGCGCTCGACGCCCAGGACGGCGTGACGCCGCTGGTGGTGGAAGGGGGCGCCATCGGCCGCGATGAGGGGCGCACCACCGCCGAGTCGGTGATGCGCGCCGCGGTGCTGCTCGCGCGCGAGATCAAGGCCGCCGCCCTGGTCATTCCCACCGAGACCGGTGGGTCTGCCCGTGCTGCCGCGCGCTTCCGCCCGCGCCGGCCGATCATGGCCCTCTGCACCGACGGCGAGGTCGCGCGCCAGCTCGCCCTCGAGTGGGGAGTGATCCCCGAGCCCCTGCACCAGCGTCCCGAGGAGCCCATCGAGGCCCTCGTGGAGCGCTGCCTGCTGCGCGCCCAGCGCCGCCTCGACCTGCCCGAGGGATCCCGCGTGGTGCTCACGAGCGGCCCGCAGGTGGCTACCCCCGGTGCCACGAGCCTCATCGCCGTGCACCGCCTCGACGCAGCGCAATGACGCGCACCCCGGTGTCAGGCACTTACCCGTCGGGCCGCCCGACGGTTAAGTGCCTGACACCGGGGTGGTCGGCTCGCTCAGTGCGAACCGGTGAGGTTCAGCACGATGACGCCGCCGACGATCATCGCGATGCCGAAGATGCGCGCGAACGTGGCGGGGTCATTGAAGACGTAGATGCCCAGGGCCGCGGTGCCGGCGGCGCCGATGCCGGTCCACACGGCGTAGGCCGTGCCGATGGGGAGATAGCGCAGCGCCCACGAGAGCATTCCGAAGCTCAGGATCGCGCACACCGCGAAGCCGATGGTGGGCCAGATGCGGGTGAAGGAGTTCGAGAGCTTGAGGAGGGTCGCGAAGGCGACCTCGAAGAAGCCCGCGACGATGACGAGGAGCCACGGCATATGGGCGTGATGTACCAGCACTCGGGGTGAAGCGCCCGGGGAACGGGAGTACCTTCCCGCCCAATGGCCTTCGACATCAAGCGCCTCGTGGCCGATCGCTTCGGCGAGAACTACGAGCTCCACGAGCAGTACGTCAACCCCACGCTCGTCGACGTCTTCCGCACGATCGGATTCGATCGCGTGTACGCCCGGGGCGAGGGCGCCTACCTCTGGGATGACACCGGCGCGCAGTACCTCGACATGCTCGGGGGCTTCGGGGTGGCCGCGATCGGCCGCAACAACCCCGTGGTCGCCGGCGCGATCCGCGACGTGCTCGACATGGACCTCCCCAACATGGTGCAGATGGACTGCGCCCTGCTGTCGGGCCTGCTCGCCGAGGCGCTGGTGCAGCGCACGCCCGATCACCTCGACGCGGTCTACTTCTGCAACTCGGGCACCGAGGCCGTGGAGGCCTCGCTGAAGTTCGCCCGGGCCTACACCGGCCGCGACCGCTTCGTGCACTTCCGCGGCGGCTGGCACGGGCTCACCCTGGGGTCGCTCTCGGTGATGGGGGGCGATGAGTTCCGCGAGGGCTTCGGCCACCTGCTGCCGGGCGACGAGGTGTCCGTTGGCGACCTCGAGCACCTCGAGCGCGTGCTCGCCCGCGAGGACAACGCGGCAGTGATCCTCGAGTGCGTGCCCGGGCACAGCGTCCGCCTGCCCCCCGACGGATTCCTCGGCGACGTCCAGCGCCTGTGCCGCGAGTACGGCACGCTGCTCATCTGCGACGAGGTGGCCACCGGCTACGGCCGCACCGGCACCATGTTCGCCTTCGAGCACTTCGGCATCGAGCCGGACATCATCGCCACCAGCAAGGCGCTCTCCGGCGGCTATGTGCCGGTGGCCGCGATGATCTGCCGCCGCGAGGTCTACTCGGGCGTGTTCAGCCGCATGGATCGCTGCTGGGTGCACTCATCGAGCTTCGGCCGCAACAACCTGGCCATGGCGGCAGGCCTCGCCACCCTGAGCGTGATCGACGACGCCAACCTGCTCACGCGCAGCGCCGAGCAGGGCCGCAAGCTGCTCGACGGCATCAACGGGCTGCGCAGCCGGCACGAGGTGCTGAAGGAGGCGCGCGGCATCGGCTGCCTGGTGGCCATCGAGCTGCAGCAGCCATCCGGCGGCACGAAGAAGGTGGCCTGGGATGCCGTGCACGCGATGCACGCGAGCCTGTTCCCGCAGCTGGTGGTGATGCCCATGCTCTCGCGGCACAACATCATCACGCAGGTCACCGGCAGCCATGACCCGATCATCCGCCTCATGCCGCCGTTCGTCATCAGCGACGACGACATCCGCTGGTTCGTCGACGCCCTCGACGACGTGCTCTCGCGCAGCCATCGCCTGCCGGGTCCGATGATCGAGATGGGCCGCAACGCCGTGAGGGCGAAGCTGCGGGGCAGGAGCCGGGGCCGCGCCGAGGAGGCCGTGGCGCCCTAGGGCGCCCGCGTCGTGGGCAACGACCCCGCGGAGTCGTTCGACCGCAGCGCGCGGGCGTACGAGCAGCTCGTGGCGCTCAACCGCGCGGGATCGGAGCGCCTCGTGCGGTCACTCCCCGACGAGCCGTTCGCGCGGGTGCTCGACGTTGGCTGCGGCACGGGATTCGCCACCATGCGCGTGGTCGAGCGCGGTGGCGTGCGCGAGGTGGTGGGCGTCGACCCATCCCCGCCGATGCTCGAGGTGTTCGCCGAGCACCTCGCCGCGCACCCCGAGGTGACCGCTGACCTGCGCGCCGCCACCGCCGAGCAGACCGGCGTGCCCGACGGCTGGGCCGACCTCGTGCTCTGCACGATGGCGCTTCACTGGATGCCCGACCGCCCCGCGGCCATCGGCGAGATGGCCCGGGCGCTGCGGCCCGGCGGCGTGCTGGCCATCCTCGCTCCGGGCGAGCGCCACGACCGACCGACCGTGGACATCATCGAGGCCACCGGCGACCCGCTGGTGATGCGCCTCGCCCAATCGATCGTGTCGAACGAGATTCCTGTGCCGTGGCTCACCGACGTGCTGCGCGACGTCGGGCTCGAGCCCATGGACGTGTGGTCCGAGACCCGCCACCGCGTGGTGAGCCCCGATGCCGTGGCCGATCGCATGGATGCCGTGGCCACCCACCTGTGGGCGGACCTGCCCGAGGATGAGCAGGCCAACGTGCTGCGCCGCGTGCGCGAGCTGTTCCGCGCCGCAGCCGGCCCGGACGGCCTCTATCGCTACCAGTTCGTCAAGACCTTCGCGGTGGCGCGCAACCCCGGGTAGGCCTGGCCGACTTCTCCCGGGTGTAGAGTCGCCGCGACCCCGCAGTCAGGAGACCTCCATGCGCACGACACCCCGACGATGCCTTGCGATCGCCGCCACGGCCGCCGCCTGCGTGGCGGCCCCCGGCGTCGCGACTGCCAGCAGTGATCCCGTGTGCAACAAGGACGGCCAGGTGCGCCCCGACTTCGTGAGCGTGAGCGAGGCCGTCTGGAAGCCCGCCGGAGAGGCTGACTGGCGCCCCTTCCCGACCGCCGTGCACGTGTGCGACTACGACGGCAGCAGCGGCCCCATGACTGCGGTGGAGATCCAGTTCGTCACGCCGACGGGTGGCGGCGCCCTGGGCGATCACATGCCTGCGGGCAGCCGGTTCCGGTTGTCGCTGCGCACCACCGACTCGCGCGATCCGGTGCAGCGCGTATCGGGAATCTTCGGCAATCCCGACGTGACCTTCCGTGGTCGTGACCTGGTGGTGGAGGGTGATGTGGCTTCCCAGCGCCTTCCGGATGCCTGGAATGGCGAAGAGCCGGTCTGCACATTGCCCTCCCGTGCAGACGTGTCGCTCACCCTCCAGAGCAACTACGAGTTCGCGCCCGGCACAGTCGCCTACAAGCAGCAGGGCCTGGTGATGGGCACGAACGCCGCTCGCGTGGGCCTGCTGACCGTCAGCAGCGCGGGCATCTTCTTCACCATCGCCGGGTGTGGTGATGGAGATCCATCCACGAAGGAGGGGTTCGCCGACGGGTTCATCCCCGGCGATCTCCTCGTCGACCTCGGCCTTCCCGCGGGGACGCTGGAATCCGCGCCGCCCGAGGCGATCGACGGCTTCCTGCAGCTGCTCAAGGACAAGACGGTGGATGGCAGCGCGGTGTTCGCGCGCGCCACCCGGGGTGGCGTGCTCGGGGTGACCTTCCGGTTCCGCACCAGCTACTCGAAGCACGATGTCGATGTGCGCCTCGACGACCAGAACCTCAAGGCCATAAAGAAGTGCAACTTCGCCGGCGCGCCGGTGAGCTACTCCTTCGCGGGCGATCGCACGGTGGTCACCTGCTCGGCGCCGTTGCGCCTCGTGACCAAGGGCAAGTGGAAGCTCATCGGCAAGAAGAAGTCGAGGCTGCGCATCGCGAGCCTGGCGTTCACCACCACGCCCGGTGCCGTCTACAGGGTCAAGGCCACGCGGGGCCGCGTGGAGCGTGCCGGAACCTGCAAGGCCAAGGGCCCGCAGGGACCGTGCACGGTGCGCCTCGTGGGCCGCGGCAAGTGGACCGTCTCGGTGACCTCCATCAAGGAGGGCATCGAGGGGGACGTCGTCACGCGCAGGTACCGCACCTAGGGCGGGGGAGCGCGGGGGCCTCAGCGCGCGGCATCCCCGAAGAGGTCGCGGGCGATCACCAGCCGCTGGATCTGGCTGGTGCCCTCGTAGATCTCGGTGATCTTGGCGTCGCGGTACAGGCGCTCGGCTGCGTACTCGCCCGAGTAGCCGTAGCCACCGAGCGTCTGCACCGCCACGTCGGCAGCCTTCACCGCCACGGCCGACGCCACGAGCTTCGCCTTGGCGCCGGCGGCGCCGTGCGGCTTGCCGGCGTCCCGCAGCGATGCCGCGTGCAGCGTGAGCAGCCGCGCGCCCTCGAGCTGCGCGGCCACGTCGGCGATGGGGAACTGCACGCCCTGGAAGCGCGCGATGGGCCCGCCGAAGGCGTCACGCCCCGAGGCGTACTCCACCGCGAGGTCGATGGCCGCCTGGGCGATGCCGCACGCCTGCGCGGCCACGGTGATGCGCCCGCCGTCGAGCGTGGCGAGCGCGAGCTTGAGGCCCTCGCCCTCGGGACCGAGCATGGCGCCCGCCGGCACCGGCATGCGATCGAACGCCAGCTCCACCGTGGATGACGTGTGCAGCCCGAGCTTGGGGATCTCCGGCCCCACCACCAGCCCGTCGCCTCCACCGGCCACGAAGGCGCTCACGCCCCGGGCCCCCTCGCCGCCGGTGCGCGCGAAGATGACGAACACCTCGGCAATCGAGCCATTGCTGATCCACTGCTTCGATCCGGTGATGCGCCAGCCGTCGCCGTCGGCCTCGGCCCGGGTGCGAAGCGCTGCGGTGTCCGACCCGGCGTCGGGCTCGGTGAGCGCGTAGCAGCCCATCACCTCTCCGGTGGCCAGGCGGGGAAGCCACTCATCCTTCTGGGCGTCGGTTCCTGCCCGCAGCAGGGGAGAGGCCACCAGCCCTGCCTGCACCGCGATTGCGACCGAGGTGCCGGCATCGGCCCGCGCGATCTCCTCGACGATGAGGCACAGCGATGTGGCATCGAGCCCCGGGCCCCCGTACTCCTCGGGGATCGTGGGGGCCAGTAGGCCCAGCTCGCCCATCCTGCGCATCACCTCGACCGGCACGTGCTTGCGGGCGTTCCAGTCGGCCGTATGCGGCGCGATCTCGCCTGCCGCAAACTCGCGCGCCAGCGCCTGCGCCTCCAGATGCATGTCGGTCAGCGTGGTCGGCATGGTTCCAATCGTACGCACGTCGGGCCGTCGTCCTCGCCGCATGGCACATTTCCGCCCATGGGAAAGTTCAAGGAGTTCATTCCGATCGTCGCGTCGTTCGTGCTGATCGCCCTCTTCGCCCTGATCCCCCTTGGGGTCGGCCTCGGGGATGACGGCCTGAGCGGCGTGCGGTCGGCCACCGCGGCGCTTGCCACGACCAACATCGAGGGCCAGTCGCTGCAGGCGACTGCCCAGCAGGATCAGGTTGCCCTGACGGAGGCCATCGTGGCCGCCGAGAAGAGCGGCGTGGCACCGAAGGAGATCGCCAAGGCGGTCTTCCAGATCGGCGCCGGCACCCTGGTGCAGGCCGAGGGCGACGCCCTGAAGGGCGTGCAGACCATCATCGCCCAGGCCAAGGCCCAGGCGCAGCAGCCGCCGGCAGTGCCCACGCCCTAGCGGCGGCGGTGTGATGAACGACGAAGGGGGCCCGTGCGGGCCCCCTTCGCGCGTTCGCCTGCGTGCGTCCGGCGGCCCCATGGCCGCGCGGCGCTACCCCTTGCGCGGCGGCTTGCCGTCGTGGTCGCAGAGGTCGGGGTGCCAGCGGTGGAAGTGGTTGGCGTGCTGCCCGCTGTACGACCCCTCCGGGTAGTAGAGGTCGTAGAAGTCGGTGTCGATGTGCTGCGCCTGCGTGGTGAGGCGCTGGTACATCGGGTCCATGGCCACCGGGAACCGCCCGTAGGTGTCGTAGGCGTACTGGCAGTAGGCCTTCACCATGTCGACCGTCTCGGGGTGCGGGCGCGGAATGGCGCCCGTGAACGCCTCGTTCATCGACTCCGTCTTGTAGGGCTTGCTCACGTCGGCATCCATGGCGCCCCACTTCATCGCCATGAAGGCGTCCACCGCCTCGTGCATGTCGTTGTAGTACGGCGGCACGTAGGCCTCGAAGTAGCCGTCGCGGCCCACCGCGTAGGTGTTGCCGTCGTTGTCCTCGTTGAACCGGAAGCCCAGGCCGAGCACGTCGCCGCCGCCCATCACGAACTTGGGCAGGTAGCCGGTGAAGGTCCAGCCGCCGAGGCCCAGGGCCTGCAGCGCCAGGTTGAGGTTCTGGCAGATGAACGCCTGCTCCACGACCATCATCGAGAGCACGCGGTTCTCGAGCTCGATCATGCCCATCTTCACGTTCGTGTTGATGCGCCCCTCGTCGACCCACTTCTGCAGGCCGGCGGAGCGCCCGCCGTTGCGCTCGTCAACGATGTTGAAGGCGTACGAGCGGGCGAGGTAGATGAACAGGACGTTGATGTACTCCATCGTCATGTTCGTGATGGGCACGAAGAGGGTGGTGCCCGGCTTGTTGGCGTTCCACTGGTTGAAGTCGAACAGCCCGGGGAGCGTGGTGGGCAGCTGGGCGCGGCCCTCGTGCAGGCGCACGCGCGACCGACGGTAGAGGTCGACGATGAAGTCGGCCTGCTCCTCGATGGGCCGGCCCGACAGCGTGGACACCTCGCCAGGCTCGGGGACCATCTTGAAGATGTCGAGCCACCAGAGGCCGTCGTCGTTGCTCCAGAAGAGCTCCGTCCCGTGGTTCGAGCATGCCGAGGGCCATGTGCGGTTGGTCCACTGGACCAGCGTGGACATGCCGCGGGCGGGGTCGAGGTCGGCGAGCGCCAGGCCGTTCAGGCCGGTGCCGGCCATCACGAGCAGGGCCTCCTCGAGCTCCGACAGGGGCACCGGCTCGTAGGGCGACGCGTAGTCGATGACGTCCGACTCGACGGTCATGCCGAGGGCCACCCGGCGTGACTTGCGGTCGAAGACCGACTGGAAGTACGGGTAGGTGAGGGCGTCGGTGAAGCCCAGCGGTGCTCCGGAGACGATCCCGAGGGGGTCGGCTTCGGTTGTCATCGTGCGCGCTCCTTGGGTCTCTTGTGAACCCCGGGGACGGAGTTCGTGCCGGATGTGGCGAACAATAGGCACCGAGCCGGGCCTGCGCCGGAGAACCGACCCCCCCGGATGCGGACAATCGGCACGATTTGCCCGCGTTCAGCGAACTTTTCTTACATCGTAAGCCTACGTGCGGAACGCTACGAAATGCGTGCCCGTTGCGCGGGCAGGGGGCGCGCTAGCGACGCACCTCCACACCCGCCGCATCGCGGTCCCAGGTGCCCGGCGCGATGCCCTCGTCGCGCAGCTCGGTCTTGCGCACCCGCGCCGTGGGCGTCTTCGGCAGGGCATCGACCACGCGGATGTACCGCGGCACCATGAAGTAGGGCATGCGCTCGGCCATCCAGTGCGTGAGGGCCGTCGGGTCGGGGGCGTCTCGCTCTGCCACGAGCACCACCATGATCTCGTCCTCGCTCGAAGCGCCTTCGTCGGCCTTCACGCCGATCACGGCGCACTCCGCCACGTCCGGGTGCGCGGCGATCTGCCGCTCCACCTCCATGGACGACACGTTCTCGCCCCGGCGGCGGATGTAGTCCTTCACGCGGTCCATGAAGTACACGTAGCCGTCCTCGTCCATGCGGCCCAGGTCGCCGGTGTGCAGCTTGAGGTTGCGGAAGTCCTCGGCGGTCTTCTCGGGCATGCCGTAGTAGGCGCGCATCACGATGTTGGGCACCTTCATGTCCACCACGATCTCGCCCGGAGTGTCCGGCGGGAGCGGCCGGTCAGTGCCGGGCTCCACGATGGTCACCTCGTACCCGGGGTTGGCGCGACCGCAACTGCCGAGGCGCACGGGCTGCGAGGGGTCCATCACCGTGCACACGCCGGTCTCGGTGAGCCCGTAGCCCTCGGTGAGCTGCACCCCGAAGCGCTCCTCGAACTCGAAGTAGATGTCCCGCGGCGCGGGGGCGGCGAGCACCGAGTGCACCGAGTGCGCACGGTCGAGATCGGACGGGGGCTGGTTCCAGAGGAAGTACAGCATCGCGCCGATGCCGTTGAACATGGTGGCGCCCATGTCGATGGCCTGCTCCCAGAAGCGCGTGCCCGAGAAGCGCTCGACGAACGCCACGCGGCCACCCGCGATGAGGGCCGGGTAGGCCGTGAGCACCTGGGCGTTGCTGTGGAACAGCGGCAGGCACGAGAACCAGGTCTCGGCGTGCATCTCATCCACGGTGATGCCGCGACGCTTCGACATGTACTCCAGCGATCCGCGGGCCGAGAAGTAGTCGGCGGCGTTCTGCTTGATCACGCCCTTGCTGCGCCCGGTGGTGCCCGACGTGAACATGATCCGCGCGTCGTCGGTCCAGGCGTAGTCGACCCCGGGTTCGTCGGCCGGAGCGTCCATCAGCGCCACGAGTGACTCGAAGGCCACGGAGGGGTCGGGACCGGCAGGCGACTCGGACGGCACCACGATCACGCGCTCGAGCAGGGGCACCTCGTCCGCGATGAAGTGCAGGCGATCGAGGAAGGCGTCGCTGATGAACAGCGTGCGGGCCTGCACCAGGTTGATGGTCCACGAGAGGAAGTCGCCCTTGTAGGCGGTGTTGATGCTGCTCATCACCGCGCCGGCCTTGAGGATGCCGTACCAGCACTGCAGGAACTCCTCGCAGTTGGGCAGCATCACGCTCACCGACTCGCCCGGACTCACGCCCCGGGCGATGAGGCCGTTCGCCACGCGGTTGGCCCGCGCGTTCATCTCGGAGTAGGTGACCCAGGCGCCATCGCCGTAGCGCAGGTACGGGCGATCGCCGTGGGCTGCGGCCCGGTCGCGCAGGATCTCCGCGAGCACCCACGTCGAGGGGTCCTCCTCGGCGTACCAGGTGCTCCACTCGGCGCTCGCCGGGTCAGTCACGCGGCAGGAACTTCGAGGCGTCGATCCCGTGCTCGCTCATCAGGCGCGCGAAGGTGTCCTTCATCTCCTGCGGGTATTCCGGGAGGTCCTCGGTGGCCAGCACGTGCTC
>CAIYRJ010000396.1 GCA_903928615.1 uncultured Actinomycetes bacterium
CTCATCCTGCGACATGCCGTCACCACCGCTGATGGGCCACTTGGCCATCCCGTCTCCTTTCGCGGCCAGGGACGTTTCGCCCCACTGCGACCCGCAAAATACAAGGCTGCCCGCGCCGGCTGCTGCCACCCGCGGGCAGCCCCTAAACTTCAACCGCACGTCATCCCCCACCCAAGGGCTTCCCATGCGGCGTCACGCCACCGCAATCCTCGCCATCGCCGTCCTCGGGGCAGCGCTTCCGGCTGCCGGCATGGCCCGGCAGGCCCCGACGATCGGCACCGGCAAGAAGACCTGCGTGCTGGGGCCCGGGGCTGACTGCAGTGGGGTCACGTCGCGAGCACGCATCACCTACTCGGGCAGCATCGCGCGCGCGAACTTCACCGGGGCGAACATCCGCAACGCCAACTTCCGGGGCGCGAACGTCAGGGGCGCCACCTTCCGCCGGGCCCGGCTCGCCAACGTCAACCTCTTCAACGCCAACCTCACAGGCGCGAACTTCACGGGCGTCAACCTCACGTCCTCCCGCCTGCAGGGCAACCTGACGCGCGCAATCCTCGTCGGGGCCAACTTGAGCGGAGTCGACCTCACGAGCACGCTCCTCGTCGGCGCCAACCTCTCACGGGCCAACCTCACCGGCACCGGCCTCACCGGCGCGATCGCCAGCAACGCGAACCTGTCGGGGGCCACGATGACGAATGCGGTCATGCCCGGGGCGGTCGCCTACAACACGAACTTCGCCGGCGCCACCCTCACGGGGGCGCGCCTGACGTCCACCTGCATGAGCGGAGCGAACCTCACCGGGGCCAACGCGGCCGGGGCCGACTTCTCCTACGCCCTCATGGGCGGGCCAATCCCGTCAAGCCGACCCGTGGGCGGCGACTACAACTCGGCCTGCGCCTCGGTGTCAGTCACTGCGGGCGCCAACCTGACGAACGCCAACCTCACGGGCGCCAACCTGAGCGGAGCGCTCGTGGTGGGCGTCACATGGACCGGCGCGACCTGCCCCAACGGCACGGTGACCAGCACAGGCTGCTGACGACCTTCCCCCCGGTGCGCCCGCGGAACCACGCACCCTCCACGGCCTGTCCTGCGCCGGGCAGGCGATAGGCTGGGGGTGAGTTCCCTCCGCACACAAGGACTCCCCATGCGCCTTCGCACCACCGCCATCCTCGCCACCGCAATCGCTGGCGCTGCGCTGCCCGCGTCGGTGCAGGCCGGTGTCTCGTTCTGCGGAGGCCACGGCGTATGCGCGAGCCCCGCGCCGCCCATCACCATCGGCACCGGCAAGAAGACCTGCGTTCTCAAGCCCGGCGCCGACTGCCGCGGTGTCGTGCACCGTTGGACCGTGGAGCATCACGGCAACCTGCGAGGGGCGAAGTTCACCAAGGCCGATCTGCGCGGCGTGGACTTCAAGGGAGCCGACCTTCGCAAGGCGGACTTTCGGGGAGCGAAGCTGCGGCATGCGGACTTCCGGGAGGCGAAGCTCAAGGGTGCGCGCTTCGATGCGCCGCCGAGGACGGGGAAGCGGGCGAACGGGACCTGCGCGACCGCACCTGATTGCGAGCGCCAGGACCTCGCGGGGGCGGATCTCACCGACGCCGACTTCTACGAGGCGAATCTTGCCTACGCGAATCTCACCGGCGCGAACCTCACCGGCGCGGACATGTGGGGCGCCGACCTTTTCGAGACGAATCTCAGCAGCGCGAACCTCACTGACGCAGGCCTCTCCACATCGATTGCCTTTGAGGCGAACTTCACCAGCGCGAACCTCACCTCTGCGCTCCTGTACAGCGCGACGCTCACCAGCGCGAACTTCACCAGTGCGAACCTCACCAATGCGGACCTCAGCAACGCGCTGCTGAGCGGCGCGAACCTCACCAATGCGAACCTCGCCGGAGTGACCTGGTGGTACACCACCTGCCCCAACGGCACGGTGACCAGCACCGGCTGCTGACCGCCCAACCTCCCCCGAAAGGACTCCCATGCGCCTTCGCACCACCGCCATCCTCGCCGCCGCCGCCCTCGGGCTGGCCATCCCCGCGTCCGGGCTCGCCGAGGTATCGACCACTATCGGCACCGGCAAGAAGACCTGCGTGCTCGGGCCCGGCGCCGACTGCCGGGGTGTCGTCCACCGCTGGACCGTCGAGCATCACGGCAACCTGCGGGGGGCGAAGTTCACCAAGGCAGACCTGCGCGGCGTGGACTTCGGGGGCGCCGACCTTCGCAAGGCCGACCTGCGAGGGGCGATCTTTCGCCATGCCGACCTGCGGGACGCCAACCTGAAGGGCGCCCGTATGTCGTGGCTGCCCCGCCGCGCACGGTCGGCACATCAGATCGTGGCCCCCGACGGCATCCCCGTGACGAACCCCGCGTGCGCGGGCGCTGATCTCACCAACGACTACTCGTACGGCATCGATCTGGGCGACGGATTGCTCGGTGGCGCGCAACTGCAGGGGGCGAATCTCTCGGGCGCGAATCTCAGCGGGGCGAACCTGTGGGGCGCAGAGTTCTACCTGGCCAACCTCTTCTGCGCGAACCTCTCCGGGGCCTACGCCTTCCGGACCTCCTTCATCCAGGCCAACGCCAGCCGCGTGAACTTCACGAATGCCGACCTCACCGGTGCCGAGTTCTCCAATGGGCTGCCCAGCACCCTCTGGACCGCCACGGGGGCGATCTGGAGCAACACCACCTGCCCCGACGGCACGGTGACCAACACCGGCTGCTGACCGGCTGGCCCCCTGAACCCCCAGCGCTTGGAGGAGCCCCGGAATGACGAAAGGCCCGCATAAGCGGACCTTTCACCGAGAGTGGGCGTTACTGGGCTCGAACCAGTGACCCCCAGCTTGTCGAGCTGGTGCTCTCCCAACTGAGCTAAACGCCCTCGGGCGCGGGAGGTTAGCAGGGGGCGGGAGGCCCCCGCGGCTACCGGCGAACCCAGATGGCGCCGATGGCAGCGCCGAGCAGCCATCCGGCGACCAGGCCCACGAGGGCCCACAGCCAGCCCCCGAGCACGAAGCCGAGGATGACGCCGATGACCGCCACGACGACCATCGAGATCTGGATCTGCTTTGTCGGGTCCATGGGCCTCCCCCGCGTCGAGAACTGACGGGATGACTACCGGAGGCCCCGGACGGCCGCTGGTACCGTGCAGTACGTGCCCGAGCGCGCCCCTGCATACGACGTCGGCATCGCCGGAGCCGGGCAGCTCGCGCAGA
>CAIYRJ010000397.1 GCA_903928615.1 uncultured Actinomycetes bacterium
ACGCCGACCACATGGTGAGCCGGGTGAGCGCGCGGCTGCGGCCCGACGTCGGCCCGGCGGACGTGCTGCGCGCGGTGTTCCCCGCAGGGTCGGTCACCGGAGCGCCCAAGGTGCGCGCCCTCGAGGTGATCCGCGAGATCGAACCCGTGGGCCGTGGGCCGGCCTTCGGCAGCGTGGTGGCCGTGGGCACCGACGGATCGCTCGACGCCTCGGTGACCATCCGCACCGCGTGGGTGCCGCGTGGGGTGCCGCGGGCGCAGTACTGGTCGGGCGGGGCGATCGTGTGGGACAGCCACCCGGCGGCCGAGCGCGAGGAGGCCTGGCGCAAGGCCGCGCCGTTCCTGGCGGCCATGGGGGTCGACGCGCCGTGAGCCATGTGGTGTGGCTGGATGGCGGCCTGGTGCCGCCCGATGGCGCGGCCCTGCCCATCACCGACCCCGGCGTGCGCTGGGGCGATGGCCTGTTCGAGACCATGCGCGCCGAGCACGGGCGAATCCCGCTGATCGACCGCCACATGGCGCGGCTCAGCGAGTCGATCGCCGCACTGGGCCTCGACCCCGCGCCGTCCGAGCAGGACATCCGAAGCGCCGTGGCGGAATGCATGGGCCACGTGGACCCGGGCGTGCACCGCGTGAGGGTGACAGTCACCCCCCGCCCCACCCTCCTGGTGGAAATCACTGCATATGAGCCGAATCCGGCCCCGGGGGTGACAGTCACCAGCCTCATCGGCGCGTGGTGGGCCGGCGAGGAGATCCGCGAGCACAAGACGCTGTCGTACGCCGCCCATCGGCTCGCGCACCGGCGCGCGGTGGCGGCCGGCGCCGACCACGCGCTGCTGCTCGACGACGTGGGTCACCTGGGCGAGTCGGACGCCGCCAACGTGTTCATCGTGGCCAACGGCACGCTGCTCACCCCGCCGGTGGAGGGAATCCTCGGCGGCGTGACACGCGACGTGCTGCTCGAGGCGGCCGAGGCCGAGGGCATCCCCATCGACGTGCGCCACATCGCCGAGGCCGAGTGGCGCAACGCCGACGAGATGTTCCTGAGCAACGGCCTGGCCGGCCTCACCCCGGTGCTCGTGGTGGACGGCGTGCCCGTGCGCGACGGCACGCCCGGCCCCATCAGCCAGCGCCTGCAGGCCGCCTTCGCCCGCGCGGGAGGCTGGGCCTAGCCCACGCGCCCGCCGGCAACCCCGGTGTCAGGCACATAACCGAAGCGACGCGAAGCCGGCACCCTGCGCGCGCCATGCGCACGATCACGGGTCGTAGCGTCGCGGCATGCCGAAGACCTACCGCGAGGTGTGCGCTGCCCTGATCCGCGCGGGGTGGACCAAGCTACGCCAGCGCGGATCGCACGAGATCTGGGGCTCGAGGGACGGAACGCGCGGCACCACCGTCGCCGGTCGGGACTCCGATACTGTCCCGGCAGGAACGCTCGCAGAAATCAGACGCCAGACCGGATTGGACGAACTGCGATGAACAAGTACCTCGTCATCTATGAACAGGGTGAGGACGGTGCCTGGGGGGCCTACTCACCCGACCTCGAAGGCGTATTCGCGCTGGGCCGCACGCGGGACGAAGTGGAGTCGCGCATGCAGGAGGCCGTCGAGGCGTGGGTCGAGCTCCTGAATGAGGACGGCAAGCCCCTGCCGAAGCCCTGCCACGAGGCCGGCTACATCGGCGTTGCCGAGGGTCGCCCCGCCGCCTAGCCCTTGCCGCCCCGGGCGGCCTTGGTGCCGTGCTGGGGCTTCTCGCGCATGGGCGGCGCCACCTTGCGCCCCAGCAGGCGCATGGCCTTGAGGCCGAGCGAGAGCTTCTCGCGGTCGTCCGTCTTGCCGATGTCCAGGCCCGCGAGCTCGGTGATGCGATCGAGCCGGTAGCGGATGGTGTGCCGGTGGGTGTAGAGCGTCTGCGCGGTGGCGGCGAGGTTGCAGTCGAGATCGAGGTAGGTGGCCACCGTGCCCACGAGCTCGGTCTGGTACTGCTCGTCGTAGCGCACCAGCGGGGCCATGGTCTGCTCGTAGAAGGCCTCGAGCTCCTCGGGCCTGTCGGCGAACACCTGGAAGAGCAGCTTGTAGGTGCCGGTCTCCTCGAAGGTCACCACCTCGCCCGCGCGCCCGAGCTTCTCGCCGATCGACAGCGCGAGCTGGGCCTCGTCGATCGCCGATCCCAGGCGCTCCGGGTCGTCCTGCTGGCGCGAGAGCGCGAGGGTGAGCGTGAGACCGGGCACCGTGGGTCCGGTGGCGGCCAGCAGGCGACGCGCGAGCGTGTGCGCGAGATCCTCGGCCTCCTCGCCGTCCTCGCCCTCGGCGCGGTTGGGAAGCAGGATGACCAGCAGGCCCTCGTGCCAGTCGACCAGCGCCTTGGGCCAGTGAAGCTCCAGCACCCCGCGCGTCTGCTGCATGAAGCGCCGGATGAGGCGCGGATCGCTGATGGTGCGGCCCTCGTCGTGCGGGTCGTGCAGCGTGCCCACCAGCGCCACCGCGCCGTTGGTGAGGTCGGCGCCCAGGTGCCGCGCGCGGCGCACCAGCGACTCGCGACTCACCACCTCGCCGGCCAGGAGCTCCTCGATGAGCTCGCCGCGAAGCCGCGCCTCGGTGTCCACGCGGGTGTCCTCGCGCCGGCGCTCCACGAGCAGGGCGTCGGCCAGCGCGCCCAGGGCCGGGTCGTCGGCCGCCGGCTTGGCGCCCCACGCCACCAGCACGCCCGCGAGGTCGTCCACCCCTGGGCTGGTGAGGCGCATGATGTGAGCGCCCTTGATGCCCGCCTCGCTGAACGGGCCGAGCAGCGACGCCGGCCCATGCGTGCGGGCCGCCTCGATGGCGTCGCCCAGGGCGTCGTCGCGGGCGTCGGTGAGGCCCGAGGTGCCGAGCACGTCGAGGTACTCGTCGAGGATCGCCACCGGGGCGCCCAGCACCTCGGCCGCCGCCTCGGCGATGCCCGGGGTGCCAAGGCCGGCGATGAGCACGCGCCGCAGGGCCGCGCGCGCCGCGATGTCCCGCGACTGGCCGGAGATGTGCGCATGCGCGGCGGCGATGACGTCCGCCCACGGGCGATCCCCGGGGATCACCACCACGGGCACGCGCGGCTTGCCCGACACCGCGGTGCGCGTGACCACCGCCACCACGCCCGCGGGAATCGGCTTGGGCACGCCGCCGGGCGACACCAGCAGCGCCTGGTCCTGCGCGGGGCCCGCGGGGTCGTCCAGCACCACCGCGCCCACCATCACGCCATCGGCGCCATCCGCGGGCAGCACCTCGGCGCCCTCGAACGCGGGCAGCGCGAGGATCTCCGCGAGCGGGCGCCCTGTTGTGGCGGCCTCAGCCGGTGCTGCGGCACGCTTTGTGCGGGTGGTCACGCCGCAAAGCATGAAGCAGGCCGGGGACCCGGGCAAGGGTTCACGGGCCCCGGAACGCAGGATTGTCCCCGTGCACAAGGCCCCCGATGGAAGTCTTGGCCCCGGCGAGAACGCCCCGTGGGGGGCCGCAGCCGTATTCTCCCCCGGCCGGATGACCGATATCCGGTGTTCGCGGCGTTCCCGGGGGCTTCTGCTCCGCCCATGCGCCGCGCGCGAACGATTCCAGGAGGACGAGACCACCCATGCCGACGCGACACAAGAACCTCGGCGCAGCGCAGTGGTTCGCCGACGAGGCGAACATCGAGCCGGTCGACCTGACGCTCCCCGAGAACAACGTCTTCGGCGAGAACGTCTTCGGCCCGGCCGCGCAGCGCGCCCGCCTGCCCAAGTCGGTCTTCCGCAAGCTGCAGGCCACCATCGAGCGCGGCGCCGAGCTGGACCCCTCGATCGCGGACGCCGTGGCGTCGGCCATGAAGGACTGGGCGCTGGCCAAGGGCGCCACGCACTACACGCACTGGTTCCAGCCGCTCACCGGGTCGACGGCCGAGAAGCACGACTCGTTCTTCGGTCCCACCGGCGAGGGCACGAGCATCGCTGAGTTCTCGGGCAAGGAGCTCATTCAGGCCGAGCCCGACGCGTCGTCGTTCCCCACCGGCGGTATCCGCGCCACGTTCGAGGCCCGCGGCTACACCGCATGGGACCCCACGAGCCCGGCCTTCATCATGGAGAGCCCGAACGGCGCCACGCTGTGCATCCCGACCGCCTTCATGTCGTGGACGGGCGAGGCGCTCGACAACAAGCTGCCGCTGCTGCGCTCGATGGAGGCGCTCAGCACGTCGGCCCTCAAGGCCCTCGACCTCTTCGGCGACCACGACGCCCAGCGCGTGTTCACCACGGTCGGCGCCGAGCAGGAGTACTTCCTGATCGACGAGCAGTACTACTACGAGCGTCCCGACCTCATCAACACGGGCCGCACGCTCTACGGCGCGAAGCCGCCGAAGGGCCACGAACTGGACGACCACTACTTCGGGTCGATCCCCGACCGCGTGCTGGCGTTCATGATGGAGGCCGAGCGCGAGCTGGCCCGCCTCGGCGTGCCGATCAAGACCCGCCACAACGAGGTGGCGCCCAACCAGTACGAGGTGGCGCCGATCTTCGAGATCTCGAGCGTGGGCGCCGACCACCAGCACCTGGTGATGCAGCTGCTGCAGAAGATCGCCCGTCGCTACGGCATGGTGGCCCTGCTGCACGAGAAGCCCTTCGCCGGCGTCAACGGCTCGGGCAAGCACAACAACTGGTCGATGGGCACCGACACGGGCGCCAACCTGCTCGAGCCGGGTGACACCCCGCACGACAACCTGCAGTTCCTGTTCTTCGCGGCGGCGGTCATCCGCGCGGTCGACAAGTACCAGGGCCTGCTGCGCGCCACGGTGGCGAACGCCGGCCAGGACCACCGCCTGGGTGCCAACGAGGCGCCCCCGGCGATCATCTCGATCTACCTGGGCGCCGAAATCCAGCGCGTGATGGAGGGCATCGCCGCGGGCAAGGTGCGCAAGAGCACGCCGAAGTCGTTCCTCGGCCTCGGAAGCGCGGTGCTGCCGCCCATGCCGCTGCACGCGGGCGACCGCAACCGCACGAGCCCGTTCGCCTTCACCGGCAACAAGTTCGAGTTCCGGGCGCTCGGCGCCAACCAGGAGCTCGGCATGCCCAACACGGTGCTCAACACCATCGTGGCCGAGTCGGTGGACTACATGGCCGGCGAGCTCAAGAAGAAGCTGGCCAAGCGCGGCGCGAGCCTCGAGAAGTCGGTGGTCGAGGTGGTGCGCGACGTCTACAAGAAGCACGGCCGCGTGGTGTTCGACGGCGACGGCTACTCGGAGGCGTGGCACAAGGAGGCCGAGAAGCGCGGCCTGCTCAACCTGCGCACCACGCCGGACGCCCTGCCGCAGTTCGTGACCCCGTCCACCGTGCAGGTGTTCACCAAGTACAAGGTGCTCGACAAGCGCGAGCTCACGGCTCGCTACGAGGTGTACGTCGAGCAGTACATCACCAAGGTGAACATCGAGGCCGAGACGGCCGCGAACATCGCCCGCACGCTCATCCTGCCGGCGGCGCTCCGGCAGATCGAGCTCTGCGACGACGCCGGCATCGCCGAGCTCACCGCAGAGGTGCGCGGCTACACCGAGGACTTCCTCAAGGCCATCAAGGCCCTGGAGAGGGCCAACGCGAGCCACCCGCACAGCGGCACGGCGATCAAGCACGCCGAGTACATGCGCGACAAGGTGCTGCCGGCGATGGGCGCCGTGCGCGACCTGGCCGACACGCTCGAGGGCCTCGTGGCCGACGACCTCTGGCCGCTGCCGAAGTACCAGGAGATGCTGTTCGTGAAGTAGGCACGCAGCCTCTTCCCCGCGGTCACCTGTACGACACGAGGGGGGTGGGATCTTCGGCATTCGGACCTCTTCGAACGGTCCTAAACCGAAATCCCACCCCCCTCGTGTCTGCGTTGTGAGGTGCGGGGCATGGGACGCGCCTGCCTCACGGGGGGAGGCCGACCGAACCGCGGCGGGAGAGCCCATGCGGGAGGCGGATTTCGTGGGGAGGACCGTTCGAAGAGGTCCGACCGCGAAGATCCGCATCCCGGATGGGCGTGGAGGACAACGGTGCGGGCAGCCCCGCGTGCGGTAGTTTCGTGCCCATGACCCGCGACGAGATCCTGGCGCTGTGCGAAGAGCGCGACATCAAGTTCATCCGCTTCTGGTTCACCGATGTGCTGGGCCAGCTGAAGAGCTTCGCGGTCACCCGCGAGGAGCTTCCCACCGCGATGGAGAGCGGCATGGGGTTCGACGGCTCGTCGATCACCGGCTTCAACGCCATCGAGGAGTCGGACATGATCGCCATGCCCGACCTCGACACCTTCGCGGTGCTGCCCTACCGGCCAACCGAGCAGGGCGTGGCGCGGGTCTTCTGCGACATCCAGCTGCCCACCGGCGAGCCCTACGAGGGCGACCCCCGGCAGATCCTGCGCCGCGCCATCGAGCGCGCGCGGTCGATGGGCTTCGACCACTACTACCTGGGCCCGGAGCTGGAGTTCTTCTACTTCAAGAGCAGCGAGGGCACCGAGACGCTCGACCGCGGCGGCTACTTCGACCTCACCACCCTCGACGCCGCCAGCGACCTGCGCCGTGAGACCGTGCTCGCGCTCGAGGCCATGGGCATCCACGTGGAGTACTCGCATCACGAGGTGGCGCCGAGCCAGCACGAGATCGACATGCGCTTCGACGACGCCCTGCGCATGGCCGACAACGTGATGACCTACCGCACCGTGGTGAAGGAGGTCGCGCACCGCCACGGGGTGTACGCCACGTTCATGCCCAAGCCGCTCGCGAACGAGAACGGCTCGGGAATGCACACGCACCAGAGCCTGTTCCGTGGCGAGAGCAACGCGTTCTTCGACCCCTCGGACGAGTACCTGCTCTCGGCCGATGCCAAGGCCTTCATCGCCGGGCAGCTGCGCCACGCCCGCGAGCTCTCGTGCGTGTTCGCGCAGTGGGTCAACTCGTACAAGCGCCTGGTGCCGGGCTACGAGGCGCCGGTGTACATCGCGTGGAGCCGCCGCAACCGGTCGGCGCTCATCCGCGTGCCGATGTACCACGTGGGCAAGGAGCGGGCCACGCGCTGCGAGCTGCGCAGCCCCGACCCCGCCTGCAACCCCTACCTCACCTTCGCGGCCCTGCTGCACGCGGGCCTCGACGGCATCGAGAAGGGCTACGAGCTGCCGGCGCCCATGGAGACCAACCTCTACGAGTTCGGTCCCGAGGAGCGTGCGCGCGAGGGAATCGAGAGCCTGCCCGAGACCCTCGGCGAGGCCATCGAGATCGGCGCGGCCAGCGAGCTGCTGCTGCGGGCCTTCGGCGAGCACACCCACTCGCGGTTCGTCGAGATAAAGCGCGCGGAGTGGGAGGAGTACCGCGTGCAGCTCACGCCGTTCGAGATGGAGCGCTACCTGCCGGTGCTCTAGCCCGGCCCCGCGATGGAGTCCACAACCCCGACCGACGTGAGCTGGCTGCCCAACTGGGCCGAGGTGCTCATCTGGGTGGGCGTCATCGTCCTCGTGGCGGCCATCGGCATCTGGATCGTGCGCGCGGTGGAGCGCCGCTCGGTGGCGCGGGTGATGCGCCAGGGCGAGACCGTGCGGGCACGCCAGCGCGGCACGGCCATCAGCGCGCTGGGCGCCGGGGTGACATATCTGGTCATCATCGCTGCAGTCGTCGCGGTAATCGCGGTGGTCTTCGGCGCCAACAGCGTGGCCGCCATCTCGGGGTCGGCCTTCGTGCTGCTCGTGCTGGGCTTCACGATGCAGCGCCTGCTGGCCGACGTAGTGGCGGGCTTCTTCATCCTGTTCGAGGGCCAGTTCGCCGTGGGCGACCTGGTGATGCTCGAGAGCACGGTGCCCATGGGCATCGTGGAGCGCGCGGGGCTGCGCGCCACGGTGCTGCGCGCCATGAACGGCGACGTCATCTACGTGCCCAACAGCCAAGTGAAGGCCGCGCAGCGCCTGCCCCATGGCGCCCGTGACATGGAGGTGGGCGTGCTGGTACGCGACGTCGCGCCCGTGGCCCGCGCGGTTGCCGACGCCGCCGACCTGGTGGGCCCGGGCGGCGTGCGCTTCTCATCCGCCCCGATGATCACCCGCACCGACGACATGGGCGACGGGCTCGCATGGGTGCGGATACGCGTGGACGTGATGCCCGGGTTCGAGTGGATGGTCACCGGCCTGCTGGTCGATGTGATCCGCGCGCGCTGCGCTGACGCCCTGATGGGCGATCCGGTGGTGAGCGACGCCGACCGCGCGGTGCTGCGGGGCTACGAGAAGATGCTGCGCCAGGCCGATGGCGGCGACGCGCCGTCGAGCGCGGCGCCACCGTCGTCGAGCTAGACCGCTGCGCGGCGCGCGGTCGTTGCGCGCGGGCTACGCCGCGGCCGCGCCTGGCACCGCGGCCAACGCGATCACCTCGCGCCAGCGGGCCACGCAGGCGTCCCAGGTCCAGGTGGCGGCGAAGGCACGGCCGCTCTCGCCCATGGCCTCGCGTTCGGCCGGGTTCAGGCTGAGCCGGAAGAGCTGGCGCTCGTAGGTGTCGGGGCCGGTGTAGAGCAGCCCGCCACCCGAGCGGGCGGTCTGGCCGGCCACCACGTCGGCGCGGGCGTTGCCCAGCGTGGGGCGCTTCGCGCGCCAGGCCTCGAGCGCCACCAGCGACAGGCTCTCGTAGGGCGAGGGCAGCACCACCACCTCGGCGGCGGCCAGCAGGTCGGCGCGCTCCTGGTCGGTGATGAAGCCCGTGGTGGTGACCCACCCGGGAATCCTCAGGCCGGGGGCCTCGCGCCCGGCGAGCACCAGGCTGAGGGGTCCGCCGGCCCGGCGGTACGACTCGTGCATGCGGATGAGGGCATCGACGCCCTTCGAGGCGTCCACCCGGCCAAGGTAGAGCGCGAACCGCGGCGGGAGGGCGCGCACGCGGCGGGCCCGGGCGGCGTCGCCATCGGGCGAGGGATCGAGCCCGGCCCCCACCACCACGCCGGGGGTGTGCTCCACGCCGGCGGCCTGCTCCACCAGCCGGCGCTCCTCGGGAGTCATGAACGCCAGCGCCTTCGCCATGCGCATCACCCCACGCGTGAGCGTGAACCGCAGCATGGGCTCCTCGTGCGCCAGCGGCACGAGGATGCCCCGGTCGCGCACGATGGGCATGGCGAGCTGCGAGGTGGCGTAGAGGTATGTCCAGCACGCCACGGCGCGGTATGGGTTACCCCGCTGCGAGCGACCTTGGTGACTGTCACCAAGGTCGCTGAGCGCGGCAAACATGTCACGCGATACCGGGCCCTGCGCCTTTGCCCACTCGGCCTCGATCGCCGGGTCGCCCGGGTCGAGGCCCAGATGGCGCACGAGGTCGGCGGAGCGCTGCGGGTCGGGGGCGTCGACGGCGAAGCGGCGCACGCGCACGCCGTCATCCATCCAGTCACCCTCCGGATAGAACGGCTCCCACGAGAGGTAGTCGCGCGCCGTGGTGGTGAACACCGTCACGTCCTCGCCGGCGCGCACCAGCGCCCGGGCGGTGTCGCGGCAGAGCGCCTCGGCCCCTCCGGCCACCTCGGCGCCGTACCGCTGCACCACGAAGGCGATGCTCATGGCAACGGGTTGGTCTTCGTGATGTGGCCCTCATGCGCGAACTCATCGCCGAGGTCCGTGTAGCCCTTCTCGATGATGCGCCACACGTCTGCGCCCGGCGGGGTGACGAAGGAGTCGAGAAGCACAGCCGGGCCGGGGCCGGGGTTGTAGTTGCTCATCGGGGTGAGCGGCGGCATGTTCACGCAGCCGCCCGTGCCCGTGCGGATGGGCTTGGCACCATCGAGATAGAGCACCGCCTGCCCCTTGAGCACGCAGGTCCACCCGCCGGCGCCGTGCACGTGGATCGGCGCGCGCGTTCCCGCGAGGCGCACGTCGCGATACACCCGCACCTCCTGCCCGTTGCGATCGAAGGCGAGCTCCCGGGTGGAGGTGATCACCAGCGCCACACGGCCGGGCGGGCGCGTGCCGTTGATGGTGGTGGTGAGCGGGATGGCGTTCGCCGCGGCGTTCACCTCGGCGGCGGTCGGTGCACTGGTGGCACTGGATTCCCCGCCATCGCCGCACCCGCCAAGGCTGACGAGGGCC
>CAIYRJ010000398.1 GCA_903928615.1 uncultured Actinomycetes bacterium
AGCGACGCGCTCACGGAGTACTCCCACCAGCGCAGCGGGTTGGTGCCGCGCCCGAGGTTGGCGATGTACCAGCGCTCCGCGCCGGGCAGGGCGCAGATGAGGTGGTCGGCCGCCGCCAGGAACAGGAAGATGGCGATGAAGGTGGCCAGCGGCACCTGCCACACCGGCTCGGTGCCCAGCACCGGGCTTCCGGGCGGTCCGGTCATGTACGGGATGGTCACGCCGAGCGTGAACCCGTTGGACAGCAGCAGGATGGCCACGCCCTGGGCCGCATGGAGGATCGCCAGGGCGATGTTCCACTTGCGCAGGTTGGGCGCTGCCTGCTCGGGGGTCATCGCGTGCGCCGACATGGCATGACCTTACCGCCATAAGGTGCCGGTGTGGACGACGACGCCCTCAGGACCATGTTCGCCGGACTTCGCGGCGAGGAGCGCCGCATACGCCGGCCGCCGCCCGACGGACAGGGCGGCCTGCTGCTCGGCGAGGGCGCGCGGGTGGTGCAGCGGTGCATCGACGCCGGTCACCGCATGCGGGCCCTGCTGGTGAGCACGGCCTACAACGGCGCGCTGCCCTCCCCCGCCGTGCCCACGCTCAGGCTGGACCCGGAGGAGATCCAGCGCCTCACCGGCTTCGGGGCAATGCGCGAGATGCTGGGCGCCTTCGACCGCCCGCCCGATCCCGTGGCGGCCGACGTGCTGCCGCAGGCCCGGCGCGTGCTGGTGCTGGAGGGCGTGATGAACCCGTCGAACGTCGGCACCATCATCCGCAGCGCCACGGCGCTGGGCGTGGATGCCACGCTCATCGGCCCCGGCTCCGCCGATCCCTTCGGCCGCCGGGCGCTTCGCACCAGCATGGGCGCCGCGCTGGTGCACCCCTGGGCCATCACGGCCGACCCCGTGGCCGACCTGCGTGATGCCGGCTTCGCCGTGCTGGCCCTCACCCCGGATGCCGCCGCCGTGCCCATGCCCGAGGCGATCGACCGCGTGGGCGACGCCCGCGTGGCGCTGCTGCTGGGCGCCGAGGGGCCTGGTCTCACCCCGGCCACCATCGCAGCCGCCGACGAGGCCGTGACCATCCCGATGGCAGACGGCGTGGACAGCCTGAACGTGGCTGCGGCGGCCACGGTGGCCTGCTGGCTGCTGGCGGGAGCCGACGGCTCGGCCCGCCAGCCCCGTGTGCCCCGATAGCCTTCCGGCAACGCACCCCGCCCACAGGAGTTCCCAATGCGCACCCGAGCCCTCATCGCCGCAGGCGCCGCCGTCACCGCCCTCGGCATCGCCACCACGGCGAGTGCAGCCGCCAACCTGGCCTACGGGTCCACCGTGGAGTACCCGCCCGGCCCTGGTCAGGCGATGGGCACCATGGCCACGGGCGCGGACGGCAACGTCTGGTACTCGTACGCCAACCTCACGTCGCCGGGTGGCGGCCTGCGCGCGATGGCCACGGGCAGCAACCAGGTACTGGCCTCGTATGCCATGCCGATCACCCTCTTCCCCCTTCCCTACCAGGACCCGGCCTCCCTGGTGAGCGGCCCCGACGGGCGCCTGTGGTTCACCCAGGGCGAGGGACCGAGCGCAACGCCCATCCTCGGCGCCGTCACCACCAGCGGCACGTACTCGGCATATGCGCTGCCCGCGGGCACGGCAGCCACGGGCATCACCCCGGGGGCGAACAACGACATCTGGATTGTCGCCGGCTCGGCGATCCTCAACTCCACCGTCACCGGCACGATCCGCTCGTTCCCGCTGCCAGCGGGCGTCACCGCGCAGGGCGCACCCACGATCGGTCCGGACGGCGCCGTGTGGTTCCCCGCCAGCCAGTCGGGGGCGGGTGCGCTCGGCCGCATGACCACCTCGGGGTCGGTGAGCGTGTTCCCGCTCCCCATGCCCCCCGGGGCGAAGCCGGGCTGGAGCACCATGGCCACGGCGCTCGGAGTGAGCCCCACCAACGTGATCTGGGCCACAGTGGTCGCTGCCGATCCCGTCGGCGATGCCTCGGCGGCGGCGATGGTGGCGAGCCAGACCACGGGGTCGATGGGCACCGTGGCGGCGCTGCCCAACTACAGCTGCGTCATGGAATGCGAGATCATCTCGGCATCCGACGGCAACGGCTGGACCACCTCGGGCAACACCATCCTGCGCGTGACCCCCGGCGGAGTGGTGACGGCCTACACCGTGGTGACGAAGCCGGGCAACGCCCAGCTGTCGGGCCTCATCGTCGGCCCCGACAAGAACCTCTGGTTCACCGATGGCGTCGGGGGCAAGGTCGGTGAGCTCGCGATGCGCGGCGGCGCGCCCATCCCCGCACCCAAGGCCAGCATGATCAACGGCTACCGCAACAGCTCGGCCACGCGCGGCAAGAAGCTGCAGGTCATCTTCGAGGCCGGCCAGTCGGCCGCGGGCCAGTCGCGCATCACGATCTCCCGCAATGGCACCACCGTGCAACTGTGGAAGGGCAACGTGCGCCCGGGCACCACGCGCACCATCTCGGGCACCGTGCCCAAGTCGTTCCCAAAGGGCACGGCCACCGTGGCGCTGGTCACGCCCAAGTCGGCGGGCAAGGCCAGCACGACGGTGACGGTGAAGTAGAGAGGCGACCACCGGAGTCGAACCGGTTCATGTCGGTTTTGCAGACCGATGCGTTCCCACTTCGCCAGGTCGCCGTGGGGGCCTCAGGGTAGGGGACCGCGCGGCCGGTCGCCAGAGGCGCGCTGTACGCTCGGTCCGTGGAGTACCCCTCTCCCCCACGCGCGATCCGCCTGCTGCTGGTCGCCGCCGCGGTCGCCGCGGCGGTGCTGCTGGTGCTGGCGGCGATCATCCTCGCGGGGGGCTCGCAGCCGCTGGGCATCGACCTCTGGGTGCACGACCGCGTGGCCGACCTGGCCAACGACGGCGTCATCACCGTCGGCCGCGGCATCACCCACATGGGCGACTCCCTGGTGGCGTGGATCACCGCCGGCGTGGTGACGGTCGCGCTGCTGGCCTTCCGCAAGTGGCCGCACGCCATCGCGGTGGGCGGGGGCATGCTGCTGGCCATCGGCATCGTGCGGGTGGGCAAGGCGGTGGTGGAGCGCGCGCGGCCGCTCGACGCCGTGGCTCCTGGCAGCGGCACGTCGTTCCCGTCGGGTCATTCCACCTACGGGGTGATGTGGCTCGTGCTGGGCATCGTTGCCACGCTGGTGATCCCGGCGCTGCGCGGCAGGCGGTGGCCGGTGGTGCTCGGAGCGGTGATCATGCTGCTCATTCCGATCACGCGGGTGTACCTGCGTCCCCACTGGTTCACCGACGTCATCGGCGGCCTCAGCGCGGGGACCGTGGCGTTCGCCCTGGCAGGTGCGCTTGGCATCGCCCTGGCCGTGCGGCACGCATCTAGGTCGGCCGGATCGTCGCCTTGAACTCGACGAAGTTGGTGGTGTTCCGCAGGCGCTCCCAGCGGGCCACCGACCATCCAGCGTCGTACCGGTAGACCTCGCTTCGCGCGCCCTCGCTCGGCTGGGCGATCTTCTGGCACCACGTGACCTTGGCGGGACCCATCAGGTGGAACCCGAGGCACGGCGTGCCGATGGCGGGGTTGCGCGACTTCATGACCATCCTGGCGTCCCCCGGTGCGGCATCCCAGGAGTCGGCCTTCGACGCAATCCAGATGAAGCCGGTCAGATCGGTTGCGCCGCCCCTGCTGGTGTAGCCGGTCACCTTCACCGTTTCCCCGGGCGCGAGGGTCAGGAGCTGATCACCCTGCTCCGCCCCACCGATGTCGACGGTGAGGGCGTCCGGGAACTCGCTCGTGAGCTCCACGCGCACGCAGCGGTAGGTGGTGGCCACGCATCCGGTGGATGCCGCCCGGGTGGCGGCCGTGCTGGTGGCCTCGCCCGAGGAACCGCACCCGCCGAGGATGGCTGGGGTGATCGCCATGGCCACCACAGCAGCGGTGGCGGAGAGTGCTGATCGTGGGGGGATTGATAACGACACGAAGCGGATGAAGGGACTCGAACCCTCGACCTTCTGCATGGCAAGCAGACGCTCTAGCCAACTGAGCTACATCCGCGAAGCGGCGCGGAGACTAGCAGCCGCAGGGGCCGGGGAGGGCCCGGAGGGATCAGGTCGTCGGGAGGATGCGTGCCACGAACTGGACGAAGTTGGTCGTGTTGGGCTCGCGCTGGTAGGCCACCTTCGCCCAGCCGATGTCGGAGCTCATGACGCGATGCGAGCTCGAGCCGGGCTGCGACGCCCCCACGCACGTGTTCGCCCTCAGGTCCGCGGCGCGGGCCACGATGCCCATGCACGGGCGCCCGACGCTCGGATTCATCAGCTGGAAGGGCGCCTTCAAGCTCGGCACCTCGGTGCGATACACGTTGCCCTCGATGTCGAACTTGGCGAGCGCCCCGCTGCTCCAGCCGCGGATCACGCCCGACGCCCCTGGGGCGAGCTCGAGGGTCGTCATGCCGAGTTCCTTGCCATCGGCGCGCACCGTCACCGCCTCCGGGAGGTCGTTCGTGAACGCCACGAGCACGCACCGGTAGACGGAACTGGGGCAGCTGGTGGAGGCCGCCCGCGTGGTTGCCGTGGTGCTCTCGCTCGCCGAACCGCACCCCCACGCGAGGAGCGGCAGGGCCACGGCGAGCGCAGCCGTGGCGAGGGGGCGGCGGGGGAATGTCGGGCGGGTCATGTCGGCTCCAGGGGGGATGAATGCGGCACGGCCGTGGTGATCAGGCCGCGCACCAGGGGTCGGTATCGACCGAAGTAAACGCGACGTTCACGCCCGCCGCCGCGACGGCTTCGGCCAGACGGGGCGTCCATTCGCGCATGAGGTGCTGCTCCATGGCCCCGTGCGCCATCGTGACGAGCCCCATGCCCTCGGCGGCGTCGTGGTCGTGGTACTTGAGGTCGCCGGTCACGTAGGCGTCGGCCCCGGCCTGGCGGGCGGCCTCCACCAGCGACCCTCCCGAGCCCGTGCAGATGGCCACGCACGACACCAGTTCGTCCGGGTCACCGGCCAGCCCGGCATTCGCGCCGCGGGTGCCCAGGGCGTCCATGGCGCGGCGGGCCAGGACCGCCAGGGGCGTGGGATCGATGAACCCCACCCGACCGATGCCGAGCAGGGGGTCGGCCGGCGAGGGCGCCAACGGCGACAGGTCGCGCATGCCCAGCGCGTGCGCCATCAGATCGTTGAGCCCGCCGGCGGCGGAATCGAGGTTCGTGTGCGCGGCCACCACGCCGATGCCCTCCTCGGCCGCGCGCAGCACCAGCGCGCCCGCCGTGCGCGCATCGGTGACCGCCGACATGGCCGGGAAGATCGGCGGGTGATGCACCAGCACGAGGTCGGCGCCCTCCGCGACGGCCTCGTCGAGCACCGCCGCGCGAAGGTCGAGCGCCACGATCACCCGCGTCACGGGCCGGTCACGCCTGCCGACCATGAGTCCCACGTTGTCCCATTCCTCGGCCAGCCGTGCCGGGGCAAGGGCGTCGAGCACCGCGAGGAACTCCCCGGTGTTCACTGCCGCTTGTCCTGCTGGAAGAAGCGCAACATCACGAGGCAGTCGACCGCCGCAAGCGCGCCCAGCACGCCGAGCACGATGAGCGTGCCCGGCGTGAGGCTGCCCTGCTGGTCGAGGATGATGCCGATGGCCAGGCCCCCGATGAACCAGATCAGCGCCCGGCCGTAGCGGCCGATGTAGAGGTGGCCGAGCCCGGGGATGATCAGGCTCAGGATGATGGCGATGGACACCGACCGGCCGGCGAACCGGCGGGGCGGGCGCCTTTCGGGATCCGGGCTCACGCGGCGTACACGTGCCGCTCGCGTGCCCACTCCACCGGGCCCCCGAAGGCCTCGCGGGCGATCTCCACCGATCCCTCCCGGTCGGTGCCGGACTCCCCATGCACGAGCAGCAGGCGCTTGGCACCCGCGGCCCGGGCGATCTCCCCCGCCTCGCGGGCGTTCAGGTGCATGGCGTCGGCCGGCACGTCCTGGGTGCCGAACGTCGACTCCACCACGAGGATGTCCGTGCCCTCGGCAAGGGCCGGTAGATCGTCGTTCACCCGGCAGTCAGCGCCGTAGGTGATCGACTTGCCGCCATGCTCCACCCGAAGCGCGTGCGTGGGCGGCAGGTGCGGCACCTCCGCATGGGTGATGGTGAGGTCGCCGATCTCGAGGGTGCCCGACCCTGCGGGCAGGTCGAACGCCCTGATGCCCGCCCAGGTCTCGCCGCCGGCGATTCCCTCGAGCCGGTCCATCAGGCCCGGCGGCGCGTGCACGTGGAGCGGGTAGCCGATGCCGGGACCGTGGGCCATGTACACGCGGGCCGCGAGAAGGTCGGACAGGTGGTCGGGGTGCAGGTGGGTGATGACCACGGCGTCGAGGTCGACCGGGTCGACGAGGGAGAGGAGCCGGTTGAACGTGCCCGATCCCATGTCGAGCATCACCGAGGTGCCACCGGCGCGCACCAGGTACCCCGCCTGCGCCTGATCCGGCAGGCCGAAAGCCGCGCCGGTGCCGAGGGGAATGAGCTCGAGGGTCGCTGGCACGCGCGGCATGGTATACCGACGTCATGGCACGTCCCCTCATGGCCCTGACCGCCCTCGTCGCCGGCGCCGCGTTGCTCGCGGGCTGCGGAGGCGGCGGCACCGACATGACCCAGGGGATGAGCGCCGAGCAGCTGCTCACCGAGAGCGCGAAGCGCACCGAGGCCCTCACCTCGTACCGCTTCGGGGTGGACCTGAAGGCGGATGTCGACATCGACGCCGACGGCGCGGTCGGCACCCTGCTCGCCAACCCGCTCGACATCAACGGCGAGGGCGGCGCGAAGGACCCGGGTGACTTCACCCTCGACCTCACCGCCAACCTCGGGCCGGGGCCGATCCAGGCCAACGTCACCAAGGTGGGCGACTCCCTGTACCTCACCGTGCTGGGGCAGGCGATCAAGCTCGACATCGACGCCGACACCGTGGAGTCGCTCGACGCCACCCAGCTCGCGCCGGCCATCGCGGGCTGGATCACCAACCCGACGATCGTGGGCACCGAGGATGTCAACGGCGTGCAGGTGGTGCACATCCGGGGCGACGTCGACGAGATGGCGCTCGCCGAGGACATCGGCGGGCTCGCGAGCGGACTCGGCGCGGAGGGCGCGGTGAAGCCCGGCGCAGCCGGCGAGGAGGGCGACCTCGAGACCGGCGTGGTGGACGTATGGGTGGGCCAGGAGGACCTGCTCATCCACAAGGCCGCCGCCGACGTCGTCTCGAAGGACCCCCTGGAGGCCGCTGAGGCCGTGAAGTCCATCGACCTGCAGATCAGCGCGAGCATCTCCGACTTCAACGCGCCCGTCGAGATCACGGCGCCGAGCGGCGCCCGCGAGGTGGACCTCGACTCCATCGCAGGGCTGCTCGGCGGCTGACCGATGCGCTTCGGTGCCTTCCTCGCGCCGTTCCATGACCCGCGCGAGAACCCCACGCTCGCACTGGAGCGCGACCTCGACCTGATCGTGCTCATGGACCGCCTGGGCTTCGACGAGGTCTGGGTGGGAGAGCACCACACCACGGGCTGGGAGTACATCGCGGCGCCGGAGATCTTCCTCGCGGTGGCCGCCGAGCGCACGCGGCACATCCGCCTGGGCACGGGCGCCGTGAGCCTCACCTACCACCACCCGCTCATGGTGGCCGACCGCATCGTGCTGCTCGACCACCTCACGCGCGGGCGCGTGAACCTAGGCGTGGGCCCGGGTGGCCACCTGTCGGACGCCGCGATGCTGGGCATCCCCGCCGCTGAGATACGCGACCGCATGGAGCAGTCGCTCGAGGTGATCCTGCATCTGCTCACCAGCACGGAGCCCATCACGGCGTCGGGGCCGGGGTGGGAACTTCACGACGCCGTGCTGCAGCTGCGCCCGTACCAGCGCCCCCACCCCCCGCTGGGGATCCCCAGCCTGGAGTCGCCGTTCGGCATGGCGCTGGCGGGGCGCGTGGGCGCGGCGCCGCTGTCGCTGTTCTTCGGCGCGGGCGACCTGGCCGCGCAGTGGGCCATCACCGAGGAGGCCGCAGACCGCGCCGGGCGCACGGCGTCGCGTGACGACTGGCGCATCGTGGTGCCGGTGCACCTGGCGGAGACGCGCGAGCAGGCCATCGAGGAGGTCCGCGCCGGGGGCGGCGAGTGGATGTTCGAGTACGTGCAGGCGCTCACCGGCCGCCCCGCGCCGGTGCCGGGGCCAAAGGATCTGGCGGTGGACCAGATGATCGAGGCGGGGTCGTGGGTGATCGGCACGCCCGACGACCTGCTGGCCTTCATCCGGGGCCTCGAGGAGCGCACCGGGGGCTTCGGCACCTTCCTCTGCTGGGGCCACGAGTGGGCCGGGCCGGAGGCCACGCGCCGCTCGTACGAGCTGCTCGCGCGCTTCGTGATGCCCGAGGTGCAGGGGTCGCTCGACGGCCTCAGGGCCTCGGGGGACGTCGCCCGGGCGAAGGCCGCGCACCTGCACGAGCAGCGCGTGGCCGGCGTGGAGGCCGCGCGCGCGAAGGCAGCGCGGGGCGCTGCCGATCCCCCCGGAGCGGCATCCGGCCGGTGATACGTTCGGCGCGTGACCTACGCACGCGCTCGACTGATGGTGGGCATCACCGGAGTGGGCATCTGGGTGGTGGCGGCCGTGGCCTTCCTGGCCGCGGGCGGCCCCTCGGCGCTGCCCGGCCCGGACGCCGACTTCAGCGACCAGGCAGCGGCGCTCGCCGCGGTGCTGGGCGTCTACGCCGTGGTGAGCCTTCCCTTCGACGCCCTCGGCGGGTACGTGCTGCCGAGGCGCTTCGGCAGGGCATGCCCGGATCGCGATGCCTGGGTGCTGGGCTGGGCGCGAGGGGTGCTCGTGCAGTGGATCGTCATGACCCTCTCCGTGCTCGCCGTGGTGTCCGCCGGCCGCGCGGGCGGGGTGGCCCTGGCGATCGTGGTGGTCGCGGTGATCGCCCAGCTCATCGGGGTGGCGCGCACGCCCCTCGCGCGCATGGTGGCCGACCTCGGCCCCGCGCGGCCCCACCCGGGCAAGGCCGACGTGGTGCTCGTGGCGGCGGCCGACCCGGGCTTCACGGGCGGCGTCGCCGGGTTCGGCGGGCGCGTGATCATCCCCGAGGCATGGACCGAGGCGCTTGGCACCGACCTCGAGGTGGAGGTCACGCGCCGCACGTGGGCGTCGCGCGCTCCGTACTGGTTCGGCCTGCTGCTGGCCGCCGCGTGGACGGTGGGCGGCGTGGCGATCGCCATCGTCCTCCCCGGCGGGGGCGTGCAGTCGGTGGGCGAGGTGGTGGCCGTGGGCGCATGGTTCACCCTATGGTCATTCATCGGCCTGCTCGTGCTGCCGTCGCTGAGCCGTCCCGGGGTGATGGCCGCCGACGCCGCGGCCGCCGAGCAGTACCCCGCCGACCGCGTGGCACGGGTGATCCGCACCCTCGACGGCCTGCAGGATGACGAGCCCGAGCGCCCCGACGCGGTGGAGGTGATCTTCCACCCCATTCCATCGGCCAGCCGGCGCATCGCCCGGCTCACCCCGCCCCGCCCGGCGCTGCGGCCGTGGCACGTGGCACGCATGGCGCTGCCGATGTCGTGGTGCATGCTCGGCCTGCTGGGTCGCGCCGTGCACTGCAACGCGGGCCGGCCCGAGCTCTGGGTGATGCTTCCCGCCGACTGACGCGAGCGGCCGCCGGGCCGACCCGGGTCAGTCGAGCGCGTCCACCGCGCGCACGTTGCGGATGTCGAAGTCGTCCTCGCCCCATGGGGCCGCGAGGAAGGCCTCGGTGATCTCGATGGCGATGGCCGGCGAGGTTGCCCGCATGCTCATCACCAGCACGTTCGCGTGGTTGTACTTGCGGGCGAGCCGGGCAGTCTCGGCGTCGCCGCACAGCGCCGCACGGGCGCCCCCCACCTTGTTGGCCGCGATGCACGCGCCGGTGCCGCTCCAGCAGAAGAGCACCGCGGCGTCGGCGTCGCCGTCCGTGACCGCCCGAGCAGTGGCTGCGCTGGCCTCGGCCCACTCGGTCTCGTCCCCCTCCACGAGCGGCCCGATGAGCTCGAGCTCGTGACCCTGCTCGCGCAGCCAGGCGATCACCGCATCGGTGACGGGCTCGCGCATGTCAGACCCCACGGCAATCCGCATGGGGGCAATGTAGCCAGCCCGGGGCGCTACGTTCCCGCGCATGATCGTTCGCGGAGGCACCTTCGGACCCGTGGCCACCAACACCTACGTGGTGGCCGACCGCGAGGGCGGCAGCGCCCTCATCGTCGATCCCGCGGCGGGGAGCAGCCGCTGGGTGGCCGAGACCCTGGCCGCGCTCGGCGTGCAGCCGGTGGCGGTGCTCGACACCCATGGCCACTGGGACCACGTGGTGGAGAACCACGTGTGGGACGAGCAGGGCATCCCCGTGTGGATCGGCCGCGGCGACGAGGGCTGGCTGGCCGCACCGGCGCCCTTCAACCCGGCGCTGTTCGGCAACCCGCCTCCCACCCCGGGAGTGACGCCCGCGGCGATCCTCGAGGACGGCGACACCATCACCTGCGGCGACCTCACCCTGCAGATCATGGCCACCCCCGGGCACTCCCCCGGCTGCCAGGTGGCGTACGACGCCAGCACCGGCCAGGCCATGGTCGGCGACCTCATCTTCGCCATGGGCATCGGGCGCACCGACTTCCCCGGCAGCAACCACGACGACATGGTGCGCTCGCTCGCGCGCATCTTCGAGGAGCTCCCCGGAGACACCGTCATCTACCCCGGCCACGACCGCTGGGGCGTCACGCTCGCCCAGGCCGAGCCCTACGCGCGGATGTTCATGTGAGCGTGGTCACGCGCGAGCAGGTGATCGCGGCGCTCGACCAGGTGCTCGACCCCGAGCTGCACCGCAGCATCGTGGCGCTCGGCATGGTGGGATCGGTCGAAGTGGATGGCGCGCGGGTGGCCATCATGATCAAGCTCACGGTGGCCGGCTGCCCGCTCAAGGCCGAGATCCAGCGGCGGGTGAGCGAAGCCGTGGCCGCGCTGCCGGGCGTGGAGGGCGTGCAGGTGGGCCTCGACACCATGACCGACGAGGAGCGCGCCGGGGTGCGCGAGTCGATCATCGGCGGCCCGCGGAAGGACAGCCCGTTCACGGCCGACTCGCGCACGAAGGTGATCCTCGTGGCGTCGGGCAAGGGCGGCGTGGGCAAGTCGAGCATCACCTGCAACCTCGCCGTGGCAATGGCCGCGGCCGGGCACAGCGTGGGCCTGCTCGATGCCGACGTCTACGGCTACTCGATCCCCCGCATGATGGGCGCCACCCAACAGCCGGTGATGCTCGACGACCTCATCATCCCGGTCGAGAGCCACGGCGTGCGACTCATGAGCATCGGCTTCATGACGGCCGACGACAACCCGGTGATCTGGCGCGGCCCGATGCTGCACAAGGCGCTCACGTCGTTCGTGACCGAGGTGTTCTGGGATGAGCCCGACGTGCTGCTGGTCGACCTGCCCCCGGGCACCGGTGACGTATCGCTGTCGCTCGCGCAGCTGCTGCCCGCCGCGCAGGTGCTGGTGGTCACCACCCCGCAGCTCACCGCGCAGCGCGTGGCGCGTCGCGCCGCCGCGATGGCCGACCGCGTGGAGCTGCCGGTGATCGGCGTGGTCGAGAACATGTCGTGGTTCGTGGCGCCCGACACCGGCGCGCGGTACGAGGTGTTCGCGGGCGGGGGCGGCGCAGCCCTGGCCGCCGACCTCGGCGTGCCGCTCATCGGGCAGGTCCCGCTGGAGTCGGACGTCGCCCGGGCGGGCGATGACGGGCTGCCCGTGGTGGCCGCGCGCCCCGACAGCCCGGCAGGGCAGGCCCTTGCGGAGATCGCCCGGGTGGTGGCCGATACCGCGGGCGTGCCGCATGCCCCGGGCGTCCCCCTCACCGCCGGGTAAACTTCCCCTCGTTCGGTGGGCGCGCCCGCGCCCGCGAAGCGATCGCCTGAGGAGACTCCGTTGGCCTACGTCATCACCGAGCCCTGCATCGGCACCAAGGACACCTCCTGCGCGGACGTGTGCCCGGTCGACTGCATCCACCCCGCCCCGGGTGAGGAGAACGCCGACACGGCCACGATGCTCTACATCGACCCGTCGGAGTGCATCGACTGCGACGCCTGCGTCGAGGCCTGCCCCGTGGACGCCACCATGGCCGAGGACGACGTCCCCGCCCAGTGGGAGGCCTTCAAGGAGATCAACCGGGCCTACTACGAGCAGGGTGCCGAGGCCGGCGAGAAGATGGTGCAGGAGTTCCTCGCCTCGCGCGGCTGATCCCGCCCCGATAGGCAGTGCACGAAGGGCGCCCGAGGGCGCCCTTCGTCGTTCCGGGGACCACCCCGGTGTCAGGCACTTAACCGAATGGCTGCCGAGGCGTGCCACCTCTCCCCCGTCCCGCAACGATCGACGCGCCCGCCCTTTCCCGAGGTTCGTGCTCGCGCTTGGGTGCTGCACATGGGACGAGCACCACGCATCGCCAGCCCGGCGCGCCTGCATCACGTGACGAATCGCGGGAATGACCGCCGAACCATCTTCGTTGATGACGCAGACTTCCAGGGCTTCCTCACCCAGGCGCACGCAACAGGCCGACATCGCCGATGGAGCCTCCTGTCGTACTGCCTGATGCCAAACCACGTGCACCTTCTCATCGACGCCACCGTGGACGACCTCTCGGCCGGCATGCGGGATCTCTCGGGCGCGTACGTGAGGAGGTTCAACCGTCGGCACGGCACCTCGGGCCACCTTTTCGGCGGCCGCTTCCATTCCGTGCCGGTCACGAGCGATCGTCAACTCACGGCTGTCGTGCGGTACATCGCGCGCAATCCAGTGGAGGCCGGGCTCTGCAACTGCCCCGAGGACTGGCAGTGGAGCAGCTATGCCGCGCTGATCGGAGATCGACCCCCGGATGCCGCGCTGGCACTGGACGCCGCCCTGCGACTGGTCGGATCGAATGCCGACAACGCGCGAAGGCGGATCCGGGCGCTCGCCACTGTGCCCTCGGCGGGCGGAGATGCACAGTTCGGTTAAGTGCCTGACACCGGGGTCAGTTCAGCCGGGCGGCGCGGATGTCGTCGAGCACCGACTCGGCGACGCGCAGGGCGAGCGAGGGCGGGGTGGTGGTGAGCAGCGATCCCAGGAGGGCCTCGGCCTCGTCCGGGCGGCCGAGCTCCACGAGCACCTCCGCCATGCGCACGCGCGGGGCGGGGTCCTCGGGGTTCACCAGCGCAAGCAGCTCGCAGCACCAGAGCACGTCGTTCGGGCGACTGCGCCGGCGGTAGCTGCCCTCGAGGTTCAGCAGCATGCGCGTCACCGTCACCTGCGCGGGCACCGGCGCGAGGTGACCGGGCTCGAGATCGACGCCGGCGGCGTCGCCCACGATGCCGGCGAGCTCCTCCACCGAGCGCGTCACCCATCCGTGGAAGGGATCGACGTAGCGCACTCGCCCTCCGGAGAGCTCCGCCACGATGTAGTGGCCGGGCGCGGCCACGCCCACGATCTGCGCACCGGTGCGCCGGCCGATCGAGATCGCCAGGGCCGAGAGCGCGATGGGCAGCCCGCGCCTGCGGCGGATCACCTGGTCG
>CAIYRJ010000399.1 GCA_903928615.1 uncultured Actinomycetes bacterium
CGCCCCACTCGTCATCCATCTCCTGCTGCCGTTCGGCGAGGCGCGCGCGCTCCTCGCGCACCTCCTCGGCCAGCGAGGCCAGCGCGCGGTCGCGCGACGCGGAGTCCTGGCGCAGGAGCTCGACCATCACGTCGGGGTCGGCCGCCAGGGGAATGTCGCCCGGCACCGGGCGCCCCTGGCCCGACTGCCCCTGGCGCACGAGCGCGATGACCTCGTCGAGGCGGTGGTGCGCGGAGTTCGACATGGATGGCCCGTCGGACGGCGCGAGGCGCACGAGGGCGAGGGCATCCCATGACGGGTCGACGATGAACGCGGCGCTCGACCGTCCCGCAAGCATCACCCGGCGATTGGGCTGCGCGCGGTGGCCGAGCAGCGCGAAGCGCGCGTCGGAGTCAGCGTCCCCGCGCAGCGCGGCGAGCTCGGCGGCGAGGTCGTCGAGGCGCCGGGCCACCTCGCGGCCATCCGGCCCCTGCGGCGTGACGGCCCGGGCCGCGGCGAGGGCCTCATCGAGCCCCTCCGCCCCCTCGCCCTGCCCAACGGCCAGCACGGCCCACCAGCGGGTCCACGGGTCGTCATCAGGTGCGGCGGCCAGGGCGCGGCCGGCCTCCACCGGGTGGTCGAGCGACTGCAGCGCGGCAGCCAGGCGCGGGCGGGCCGAGCGGTCGCCGAGCGATGCGGCCACCGCGAGCAGCGCCACCTGCCGCCACCGGGCGGAGTCGCCGCGGGGCGGGGCGGAACCGGCTGCGTCTGCGAAGGGGTCGTGCACGGCGGCAACGCTAGTGCAGCGTCGGCACGACCCGGCGCACCTTATGTGACCATATGGTGACTAGAATCCTCGGCATGGCGACAGCGCGCTCCACAGCCACCCACGTGCCCGTGGCGGAGGCCAAGGCGAAGTTCAGCGAGATGCTGCGTCGTGCCGGCGAGGGCGAGGAGATCGTGGTGACCAGCCACGGCCGACCGGTGGCGCGCATCGTGCCGCCCGCCGACGCGAGGCCGACGCGCGAGCAGTGGATCGCCGACCTCATGGAGCTTCGCCGCAGCGGGAAGACCATCAAGGCCACGCGCGATGAGGTGGTCGGGTGGATCCGGGAAGGGCGGCGGTATTGAGCGATTTCGTCCTCGATGCGTCGGCAACCATGGTGCTCGTGATGGATGACGAGCCCGAGGAGCCCGTCATCCCCATCGTCTCCGCCCTGCGTGATGGCGATGCCGTGGTGCCGGGGCTCTGGCGGTTCGAGGTCGCGAATGCCCTCGATACGTCGCGCCGGCGTGGACGCATTGACGATGCCGGCTTCGCGTACATCCTCGGGCTCGTCGAGAACATCCGCGTGGCGCACGACACGGAACCCCCGTCCATGGGGTCCATCGTCGCGCTGTCCCGCGAGCACGGGGTGACGGCCTACGACGCCGCATACCTCTCACTCGCGCTTCGGCGCGCCCTGCCCCTCGCCACGACCGACCAGCGCCTGCGCGCAGTGGCCGGGGAGTGCGGAGTGCCGCTGGTCTGCTGAGCCGATCGCGGGCGCGGGGTCGCGGGGCGGTGCGACCATCGCCCGCATGCCGGGCACGAACCAACTCGCCGACGAGGCCTCGCTGTACCTGAGGCAGCACGCGGACAACCCCGTGCACTGGTGGCCGTGGGGGCCCGGGGCCTTCGCCGATGCCCGCGAGCGCGACGTGCCGGTGCTGCTGTCGGTGGGCTACTCGTCGTGCCACTGGTGCCACGTGATGGCGCACGAGTCGTTCGAGGACGACGCCACCGCGCGGCTGATGAACGAGCTCTTCACGTGCGTGAAGGTGGACCGCGAGGAGCTGCCGGACGTCGACGCGCTCTACATGCAGGCCACCATCGCGATGGCCGGCCACGGAGGCTGGCCGATGACCGTCTTCCTCACGCCGGGCGGCGAGCCATTCTGGGCGGGCACGTACTTCCCGCCGCAGCCGCGCCAGGGCATGCCGTCGTTCACCCAGGTGCTCGAGGGCGTGGCCGAGGCGTGGCGCGAGCGACGCGATCAGGTGATGCGGCAGGCCGAGTCGCTCGCCGACGGCATCCGCCGGCAGTCCGCAGTGGAGGTGATCGCGCCGCCGCCTGCCGAGGACTCCCTGGCCGAGGCCGTGCGGGTGCTTGCCGATCTCTACGACGACGAGCACGGAGGGTTCGGCGGCGCGCCGAAGTTCCCGCCGTCGGTGGCGATCGACCTGCTGCTGCGTCGGCACTGGGCGGGACGCGACGCCGGAGGGGCGGCGCTGGCCATGGCCACCGGAACGCTCGACGCCATGGCCGCGGGTGGCGTGTTCGACCAGGTGGGTGGCGGCTTCCACCGCTACTCCGTGGACGACATCTGGCTGGTGCCGCACTTCGAGAAGATGCTCTACGACAACGCCCTGCTGCTGCGCGACTACGCGCTGGCCCTGCGCCTGACGGGCGACGAGCACCATGGCGAGGTGGCGACCCGCATCGCCGGGTACCTGCTGCGCGAGATGCGGGTGGATGGCGGCGCGTTCGCCGCCGCGCAGGACGCCGACTCGCCCGGCGGCGAGGGTGCCTTCTTCACGTGGACGCCCGGGGAGATCCGGCAGGTGCTGGGCGC
>CAIYRJ010000400.1 GCA_903928615.1 uncultured Actinomycetes bacterium
ATGCCGTGGTCGTTCTGCCCACGCGGACCGAGCGCGCACGCGAGGTCGCGCGGCTCTCGGTGACCGCCATGGCCGCGCCGGCGTGGTTGGCGGTGCTCCTGCCGATGGCCCTCGTGCTGCTGTTCGCCGTGCAGGAGATCGGCCTGCTCTACCTGGTGGCGGCGTGCAGCACCTACGTGGTGATCGTGGGCGCGCTGTTCCTCGTCGCGCGCACCGCGCTCGACCCGCTCCTGCCCCGCCTGCCCACCGTGCTCGCCGCCGCCTGCGTGATCGTCGTGTACGAGGCCCTCGCCGTGGTGGCCATGGTGAATGCCTGGGCATGGGGCGACCTCTCGCAGATCGGCCGCTGGGTGGAGTGGACCGGCCTCGTGACGCTTCCCGTGATCTGGCTGGCCCTCTCGACCATCCGCGCCATCGGCCGTGAGGGGCAGGCCCTCGAGGCGGGGCTCGAGGACGTGCTCGGGAAGATCACGCTCATCACGGCGCGGCGTCGGCAGCGGCTGCGGCATGAGCGGCAGGTGCTCGGGCGGCTGCTGCACGGCAATACCCAGGCAACCCTGCTGTCGATCTCCGCGCGCCTTGCCCAGGCCGCGGACGACGTGGATCCGCGCCCGAGCGTGGAGATGGCCGCCACCGACCTGCAGGCGCTGCGCGAGCGCCTCAGCGGGCCGGTGGCCGAGGAGTGGCAGGCACGCGACGCCCTCGAGGACATCGCGCTGATGTGGGCGGGCGTGGTGCGCGTGGACCTTCACGCATCGGATGACCTGCTGGCGCTGCTCGACGCGGCTCCCGCCACGCGCACGGCCGTGCTGGACGTGGTGGCAGAGGGCCTCACCAACGCCGTGCGCCATGGCGGCGCGCGCGAGGTGGTGATCCAGGTGGTCCTGGAGGCCCCCGACATCGTCGGCGTCGTGGTGGCCGATGATGGCGATGCCACCGGTCCGGTGACGCCGGGGATGGGCAGCGAGATGCTCGATGAGGTCACCTGCGGGTGGACCCGCAGCACCGGCCCCGCGGGATCGGTGCTCACGGCGTCGATCGCCGTGGACGCCGGGGTGCTGGCCGCGCCTCTGGCCTAGCGCCCCGGCGCCACGGGCCTAGCGCCCCCGGCGCCCCTGGGCGAAGTTCTGCGCGGCGGGCACCGCCTCGCGCACGCGGGCGTCGTCGGGCTGCTCGAGCGGGATCGGCTCGCGGGCGGGGAGCCGCGCGGCATCGATGTGGCGCGCGAGCACGTTCACCACGCGCTCGCGGCGCTCGAGGCGGCCGGTGATGACCAGCAGCGGATCGGCGCGCACCAGCGCCCGGTGGGCCTCGTAGAGGTCGGGACGCACGATGACGTTCACCGGCCCGGTCTCGTCCTCGATGAGCAGGAACACGATGCCGCCCGCGGTGGCGGGGCGCTGGCGGGCCACCACCATTCCGGCCACCGTCACCTCGCGGCCGTGCCGGGCCTCGCGCAGCGCCGCGGCCGTGAGGGTGCCGGCGGGCAGGGCGGGGCGCACGAGGGTCATGAGGTGCCAGCCGGTGGAGATTCCGGTGGCCTCGTACTCGGCGATCACCCGGTCGATGCGATCGGGCTCGGGCAGCGCCGGTGCGGCGGCCGGTTCGATGGGCAGCGGCAGCTGCTCGCCCGCG
>CAIYRJ010000401.1 GCA_903928615.1 uncultured Actinomycetes bacterium
AACGGCCTGGAGATCGGCGGGGGCAGTATCCGCATCCACGACCAGGCCGTGCAGAAGGCCGTGTTCGCCTGCATCGGGCTGGGCGCCGAGGAGGCCGAGGACCGCTTCGGGTTCCTGCTCAAGGCCCTGCGCCTCGGCGCCCCTCCGCACGGCGGCATCGCCCTCGGCCTCGACCGGCTCGTCATGCTGCTCGCCGGCGAGCGCTCGATCCGCGACGTCATCGCGTTCCCCAAGACCGCCACCGGCGCCGACCCGCTCACCGGGGCCCCGGCCGGGGTGGACGACGCCCAGCTGCGGGAACTCGCGGTGAAGAGCACCGCCCCCTCCCCGGAGGAGCGAGAGGCATAACGAGGATCCCCCTTGGCGTCGCCCGGACCCATTGCGCGGGGTCTGGGTGGGGTCTAGGGTGCGCTCATCCCGACCGTGTACGCGACCGGACTTAGTTCCGAGCCGTAGTTCGTGACCAGGGTGATGGAGTCGGGGCCGCACAATGCGAGGTCCCGCCCGCTGCCCGACCTGTGTGAATCAGGTTCGGATCACGCCCCGGAGCGGCACGGTGGGGGCCGACTTCCTCTCACGGAGAGGATCCTCGGTGCCCCGCCCGGGGGAGCGGGGCACCGGATCCGGGGGCCTCGGGATAACCAGAGTATTGCGTTTCCATTCGGGATACCTCAAGGTTTCCTCAAGGACGGGGTTCCTGAGGAACCTGCCGGTCGCGCTACCGTCACGCCATGCCGCCGTATCCACCTGAGGTGATGCGTCACCTGGCCTCCCCCGTGGGGGCCGGTGGACTTGCCGCGCCCGACGCCCGTGGCGAGGCCGGCGCCGAGGGCTGCGGCGACGTCGTCGTGATCGAGATCCGCGTGGCCGACGGCCGCGTGACCGACGCCGGCTTCCGGGTGCGCGGGTGCGGGGCCACCACGGCGGCGGCGTCCGCGGCCTGCGCGGCGCTGGCCGGCGCGGCGATGGACGACGCCCTTCGGGTGTCTGCCACCTCGCTCGACCGCGCACTCGGTGGCCTCGGGCCGGAGCGCCGCCACGGCGCGGAGATCGTGGCCGACGCCGTCGCGGGGGCGCTCGAGGCCTGGCATGGTGAGCGCCTCGGCGACCCCGGCATCGCCCTGCGGGACGACCGGGTGGCGGTGGCCATGAGCGGTGGGGTGGACAGCGCGGTGGCCGCCCTGCTGCTGGCCGAGCAGGGCCTCGACGTGGTGGGGGTCACCATGCGCCTGTGGCACGACCCCGTGGCCGCGCGTGCGGAGCGCTCGTGCTGCGCTCCGGAGACCGTGCGGCTCGCCCGGGAGACCTGCGCGGCGCTGGGCATCCCGCACCTCACGATCGACGCGGCCGAGCGCTTCCGGCGCGAGGTGGTGGATGCCTTCGCCCGCGGCTATGCCGAGGGGCTCACGCCGAACCCCTGCATCACCTGCAACGGGGAGGTGCGCTTCCGCATCCTCTCGGAGGCCGCGGCCCTGCTGGGCGCCCGGTGGATGGCCACCGGCCACTACGCGCAGGTGCAGGGGGCGCCGGACGGTGACAGTCACCGGGGGGTGACGGTCACCGGCCCAGCCGGCGCCCCCGTGCTCGGGCAGGCGCGCGACGCGTCGAAGGACCAGTCGTACATGCTTGCGCGGCTCGACCGGGACACGCTCGCGCGCATCATCCTGCCGCTGGGTGACCTCACGAAGGACGAGGTGCGCGCGATCGCGGCGGAGCGGGGGCTGCCCGCGGCCGATGCCGTGGAGAGCCAGGACGTCTGCTTCGTGGGCGAGGGCGGTTACGGGCCGTTCCTCGAGCGCTACTCGGGGCTCGCACCCCGACCGGGTCGCATCGTCGATGCGCAGGGGCACGAGGTGGGCACGCATGACGGGTTCTGGCGCTACACCGTGGGCCAGCGCCGCGGGCTCGGGGTGGCGGCCGGGGAGCCCGTGTACGTGCTCGCCACCGACGCCGAGCGCAACGTGGTGGTGGTCGGTTCGCGCGATGATCTGGCCCGCACCACCATCGCGCTGGAGCAGGTGATCGCCCACGAGGTGCCCGACCACGCACTCGACGTGCGAATCCGGCATCATGGGCGACCGCTCCGGGGTCATCTCCGCATGACAGGTGATGCAACCGGGGAGGTGGTGCTCGAGGACGTCGCCGAGGCAGTCGCCCCGGGGCAGACCGCGGCCCTCTACGACGAGGGGCGTCTCGTGGCCGCAGGAACCATCGTCCGGACGGGGTCCGGACACGGCACGGAGGACTGAATGAGTTGGTCGGACGTCGCCAGCCTCGCGCTGGCCATCTTCCTCGTCCTGGTGGGGGTGGGTCTCTTCTACCTGTTCTTCCGCCTGGGCGGGCTGTTCGGCCAGCTCGACAACTCGGTCGAGGAGATCACCGACGAGACGGTGCCGATCCTCACGCGCGTGCAGGTGACCGTCGACGAGGTGAATGCCCAGCTCGGCCACGTGGACGAGATCATGACCACGGCCGTGAGCGCCACGAAGAGCGCCGAGCAGGCCGCGAGCACCGTGTCGAAGGCCGTCACCGCGCCCGCCCGTGCGCTCAGCGGCGTGACGGCCTCGGCCAGCGAGGCCCTGCGGTCGTTCAAGGCCCGCCGCGCCGCCGGCAGGCCCTCGGAGCCCCCGCGGCACGAGAGCCCGTATTGATCCGCATCCCCACACCCGTGGTGCTGGTGGCCGGCGCCATCGCGTGGCTCACGGTGAAGGAGCGCGATCCGCGCAAGTGGCCCGCCCTCGTCCGGCGTGAGGGGCGCGATGCGGTGCTCGACGCCCGCGAGGCCCTCGTGGACGGCGCGCAGGCCGGCGTGCGCGCCGAGAAGGCGTTCGACGACGACCTGGCGGAGGCCAGGAAGCGCGCCCGCACCTGGTAGCGCGGTACATTTCCCCGCGTGACGACCGCTGAGATCCGGGAGGGCTTCCTCCGCTACTTCGAGCGGGAGGGCCATCTCAGGATCCCCTCCGCCTCGCTCGTCCCCTTCGAGGACGACCCATCGGTGCTGCTGACCATCGCGGGCATGCAGCCCCTGAAGTCGTACTTCCTGGGCCAGGCGCAGCCGCCCGCGCAGCGCATGACCAGCTCGCAGAAGTGCTTCCGCACCCTCGACATCGACCAGGTGGGCCGCACCGCGCGCCACCTGACGTTCTTCGAGATGCTCGGCAACTTCTCGATCGGCGACTACTTCAAGGACGACGCCATCCGGTTCGGGTTCGAGCTCTCCACCGAGGTGCTGGGCTTCGACCCCGAGCAGATCTGGATCACGGTGTTCGAGGGCATGGAGGGCGTGCCCGCCGACGACGAGGCGCTCGAGAAGTGGGTGGAGATGGGCATCCCGCGCGAGCGCATCCAGCGCCTCGGGGAGGCGGACAACTTCTGGAAGGCCGGGCCCACGGGCCCGTGCGGCCCCAACACCGAGCTCTACCTCGACCGCGGACCCGACTTCGGCCCCGAGGGCGGTCCCGTCACCGGCACCGACCGGTTCCTCGAGTTCTGGAACCTGGTGTTCATGCAGTACGACCGCGCCGAGGACGGCACGCTCACCACGCTGCCGGCGAAGAACATCGACACCGGCGCGGGGCTCGAGCGCCTCGCGGCGATCCTCCAGGACAAGCAGACCGTCTTCGAGACCGACGGCTTCCGGCCGCTGGTGGCATGGGCCGAGCAGGCGTCCGGCCGCGCGTACGGATCGGACGCGCGGGTGGACCGCGCCATGCGCGTGCTGGCCGATCACGGCCGCGCCATGACCTTCCTCGCCGCCGATGGCGTGCGCCCGGGCAATGAGGGCCGCGACTACATCCTGCGCCGCATCATCCGCCGCGCCGTGAGCGAGGGCGCCTACCTTGGGCTCGAGCCCGCGCGCATCACCGGCCTCGTCGACGTGGTGGCCGATGGGTACGGCGATGCCTACCCGGAGCTGCTCGCCGAGCGGTCGGAGGTGACCGACACCGTGGGGGCGGAGGCCGAGCAGTTCGCGCGCACCCTCGAGCAGGGCACGCGGCTGCTCGAGGAGGTGCTCGACCGCTCGCGCGCCGGCGGGACCATCTCCGGCGACGACGCCTTCCGCCTGCACGACACCTACGGCTTCCCGCTCGACCTCACCCGCGACGCGGCCGAGGAGCACGGCCTCGCGGTGGACGAGGAGGGCTTCGACCGCCTCATGGGCGACCAGCGCGAGCGCGCGCGCGCCGCCGGCCGCAAGGGCAAGGGCGTCGACCGCCAGGCCGCGGAGGCCCTCGCCGCCCGCAGCGCGGTGACCGCCTTCGTGGGCTACGACCAGCTCGAGGTTGTCACCACCGTCACCGCCATCCAGGACCTGGGCGACGGCGAGGCGCTGGCCAAGCTCGCGAGCTCGCCCTTCTACGCCGAGGGCGGCGGGCAGGTATCCGACCACGGGTGGATCACCGGCAATGCCGGCAGCGCCGAGGTGCTTGACGTGCTGCGCCTGGGCGACGACCAGGTGCTCCGCATCGCTGTGGATGGGGATCTGCCTGAGGGCGCCGAGGTAACGGCCCGCGTGGACGCCGCGGCGCGCCATGCCACCCAGGCCAACCACACGGGCACCCACGTGCTCAACTGGGCGCTGCGCGGCGTGCTGGGCGACGGCGTGCGCCAGGCGGGCTCGTACGTGGGTCCCGACAAGCTGCGCTTCGACTTCACCCACCGCGGGCGCATCGAGCCGGACGAGCTGGCCGAGATCGAGCGGCGCGTGAACGATCGCGTGGCCGAGGACAGCCCCGTGGTGGCCACCGTGATGCCGAGGGACCAGGCCGATTCCCTCGGCGCGATCGGGCTGTTCGAGGAGAAGTACGGCGAGGTGGTGCGCGTGGTGCAGGCCGGGGAGTTCTCGAAGGAGCTCTGCGGCGGGTGCCACGTGTCGCGCACCGGCGAGATCGGGCCGATGGTGATCGTGTCGGAGGGCAGCACTGGGGCCGCAACGCGCCGCATCGAGGCCGTCACCGGGCTCGCGGCCGTGGAGCACCTGCGGGCCCGCGAGGCAGCCCTCGCCGGAGAGCTTGCCCAGCGGGACGAGCGAATCAGGGCCCTCGAGGCCGACCTCAAGCGCGCCCGCTCGGGCCGGGTGGACGTGGCCGCCGTGGCCGCGGGCGCCGAGGACTCCGGCGGCGCGCGCGTGCTCGCCGCCGAGGTCGAGGCCGCGGAGATGGACGAGCTGCTGCAGCTCACCGACCGCGTGAAGCA
>CAIYRJ010000402.1 GCA_903928615.1 uncultured Actinomycetes bacterium
CGCTCCACCGCGCCCACGGCGAAGCCCGCCATGTCGAAGTGGCCCTCCTGGTAGAGGCCGGGCATCTCGGCGGTCTCGCCGCCCAGCAGCACGCAGCCGCTGTCGAGGCAGGCCTCCCGCACCGCCCCGATGATCACCTTCGCCTCATCGGGGTCGAGCTTCCCAACTGCCAGGTAGTCGAGGAAGAACAGCGGCCGGGCGCCGGTGCACACCAGGTCGTTCACGCTCATCGCCACCAGGTCCTGGCCCAGCCCCGACACGTCACCCATCTGCCGCGCCAGCAGCACCTTGGTACCAACTCCATCGGTGCAGGCCACCAGCACGCCGTCGCGCATAGGGGGCATGGGCAGCGTGCCGGCGAACCCGGTGGTGCCCCCGTGCACGAGGTCGCGAATGCCCTCGGTGAGCACCCGCGCGGCGTCGAGGTTGACGCCCGCATCGTCGTAGGAGATCCCCCGGTCGGCCACGGAGGCAGGCTACCCGCTGGGGGCGGCGGCCTGAGCCCTTCGGGACCTGACCTCAGGCCGTTCCGGCGGCGGCCTGCGCCTCGAACCTCTCCTTGCCCGACGCATCGGGCACGGGGATGGGGTACTCGCCGGTGAAGCACGCGCGGCAATAGCCGTCGGCCGGGCGGCCCACGGCGCGCTGCAGTCCGTCGAGGGTGAGGTAGTGCAGGCTGTCGGCGCCCACGGCCGCGGCGATCTCGGCCTCGGTCTGGCCCACGGCGATCAGCTCGTCGCGGTCGGCCATGTCGATGCCGTAGAAGCACGGCCAGGTGATGGGCGGGCTCGAGATGCGCAGGTGCACCTCAGCGGCGCCGGCGTCCTTCAGCATCTGCACCGTGCGGCGGGTGGTGGTGCCGCGCACGATGGAGTCGTCTACCACGACCAGGCGCTTGCCCTCGATCACGCTCACCAGCGGGTTGAACTTGAGCTTGACGCCGTTGGCCCGGAGCTCCTGGTCGGGCTGGATGAACGAGCGGCCCACGTAGCGGTTCCTCACCACGGCCTCCGAGAACGGGATGCCGCTCTCCTTGGCGAAGCCGATGGCCGCCGGGGTGCCGGAGTCGGGCAGGCCCACCACCAGGTCGGCGCCGGGCACGCTCTCGCGCGCCAGCTCGATGCCCATGTCGTGGCGCAGCTGCCACACGGCGGTGTCGTCGAGGATCGAGTCGGGTCGCGCGAAGTAGATGGCCTCGAAGATGCACAGGCTGCGGGTGGTGGCGGGCATCGCCTGGCGGCTCTCGGTGCCCTCGGCCGTGATGCGCACGGCCTCGCCGGCGCCCACCTCGCGCTCGAACTGCGCGCCCACCTGGTCGAGCGCGCAGGTCTCGCTGGCCACCACCCATCCGCCGTCCACCTTGCCGATCACCAGCGGGCGCACGCCGTTGGGGTCGCGGAACGCCACCAGCTCGTCCTCGGTGAGGGCGACGATCGAATAGGCCCCCTGCAGCAGGGGCATCACGTTGCATACCGCATCGAGCAGGCTGCCGGGCTCGTGCGCCAGAAGCGCGGTGATGAGCTCGCTGTCGGTGGTGGCCCGGAGCTCGTGGCCCATGTCGGTGACCCGCCGGCGCAGGGCGTCGCTGTTGGTGAGGTTGCCGTTGTGGCCGAGCGCCACCAGCCCCTCGCCGCGCGGAAGGGCCACGGGCTGGGCGTTGTCCCACTTGTTCTTGCCGGTGGTGGAGTAGCGCACGTGCCCGATGGCGCTGTGGCCCACCAGGCTCCGCAGCGACGGCTCGTCGAACACCGATGACACCAGCCCGAGCTCGCGCTGCACCATCACGCTCTCGCCGTCGCTCACGGCGATGCCGGCGCTCTCCTGCCCTCGGTGCTGCAGGGCGTGCAGGCCGAAGAAGGTGATGCGTGCCACGTCCCGGTCCGGCGCATACACGCCGAACACACCGCACTCCTCGTTGGGGTGGTCCCCGTCGAAGGGGTCCGCGAGCCGGGTCACCGTGCCTCCAGGGCGGCTGGGATCGAACCTTCCCACACCTGGGCCAGATCGTGAAGCGACACCCGTGCCGTGGAACCTCCGGCGTCCACCGAAACCTCATCGCCGCCGACGGCTCCGATGACGGTGACGGTCACCCCATCGCCCGCGAGCGCCGTGATGGCATCCACGTTGGCGGGGTCGCACGATGCCACCACGCGGCCGCCGCCCTCCCCGAACATGGCCTCGTCGGCGCGGCGCCCGGCGTCGATGGACACCTCGGCGCCGATGCCCCCGGCGATCGCGCTCTCGGCCACCGCCACGGCGAGGCCGCCCTCGCTCACGTCGTGCGCGCCCTTCAGCAGGCGCTTCTCCGCGCACGCCGCCAGCAGGCGGAACAGCGCGGCGTCCTTCGCCGGCTCCGGCGCCGGCGGGCTGCCCGCGCAGCGGCCGAGGTAGCGGCTGGCGTCCACGCGGGGCTCGCCGTATCCGATCAGCAGCACGGCGTCGCCCGGGCTCGCGAATGCGATGCCCATGCTGGTGCTGGCGTCATCCAGCAGGCCGACGATGCCCACCACCGGCGTGGGGTAGATGGGCCCGCGCGGGCTCTCGTTGTAGAGCGACACGTTGCCGCTCACGATGGGCGCCTCGATGGCCGTGAGGGCATCGGCCATGCCGCGGATGCTCTCGGCCAGCCGCCAGCCCGTGCTGCCCTTGTCGGGGTTGGCGTAGTTGAGGCAGTCGGTGGCGGCGATGGGCACCGCGCCCGTGCAGGCCACGTTCCTCGCGGCCTCGAGCACCGATGCCATGCCGCCCTCGTACGGTGCCAGCTCGGTATGCCACTCGGCGCAGTCGAGGGTGACGGCCACGGCCCGGTTGGTGCCGGGGATCCTCACCACGCCCGCGTCGCCACCCGGCCGGCGCATGGTGTTGGCGCCCACCAGCTGGTCGTACTGCTCGAACACCCAGCGCTTGCTCGCGATGTTGGGGTCGCCCATCAGCGCCAGCCACGTGGCGGCCAGGTCGGCGGGCTCGGGCACGTCGGCCAGGTCGATGGGCTGCTGCGCGGGCGCGGCGTCGCGCGGCACCTCGTAGAACGGCACGTCGTCGGTGAGGTAGAGCGAGGGGATCCTCACCACCTCCTCGCCGCGCCACAGCGCCTCGAGCTCTCCAGTGCCGGTGACCTCGCCGATGTCGGTGGCATCCAGCTCGTGACGGCGCGCCATCTCCACCACGGCGTCCATCTTCGCGGGCTCCACGATGGCCAGCATGCGCTCCTGGCTTTCGCTCACCAGCACCTCGCCCGGCGCCATGCCCTGCTCGCGAAGCGGCACGCGGTCGAGGTCGATGGCCAGGCCCACCCCGCCGCGGCTGGCCATCTCGCTGGCCGCGCTGGTGAGGCCCGCGGCGCCCAGGTCCTGCAGCGCCACCAGCAGGTCGGCGTCGTTCAGCGCCTGGCAGAGGTCCATGAGCTTGCGCTCGGTGAAGGGGTCCCCCACCTGCACGCTGGGGCGCTTGTCGGCATCGTCGTCTCCCAGCTCGGCGGATGCCAGCACCGACGCCCCGCCGATGCCGTCGCGCCCGGTGCGGTTGCCGATGAGCACCAGGCGGTTGCCCAGGCCCCGCGCCGCGCAACTCAAGATCTTGTCGTGCGGCACCACGCCGACGCACATGGCGTTGACCAGGCACGAGTCCTCATAGCGCTCGTCGAACTGCACCTCGCCGCCCACGTTGGGGATGCCGATGCAGTTGCCGTAGTGGCCGATGCCCTCCACCGCGCGCCGGAACAGGAA
>CAIYRJ010000403.1 GCA_903928615.1 uncultured Actinomycetes bacterium
GGAGCGGTGGTCGGTGCAGAGGGCGATGCGCACGGGATCACGCCCGCTCGCCGTCGAGAGCAGCGTCGGGTCGGGGCGCGTGCCCACCCTGATGAGGTCGAGCCGGTCGGAGTCCCAGCACACGCCCACCAGCGGGTCGTCGGTCACCTGCCCGCGGTCGTGGTGGTGCATCGCGTACGTGAGCGTGCTGAGCTCGTCTGGCGTGATGCCCAGGGCCTCATGCCCCAGCGCCTCCGCAAGCTCGGCCGCCCTGGGCCCGTGCCCGGGATCGTGGCCGTCGTTCTCGCGGCGGCAGTCGTGGAGGATCGCGAACAGCAGCGCCACGTGGCAGCTCACGCCCTCCTCATGCGCGAGGTCGATGCCGTTCTCGCCCACGCGCCGCCAGTGCTCGTGCCCGTGGATGCCCTCGCGCTCCCCGGCCACCGCCAGCGCCAGGCCGATGGGCCCGGTGATTACTCCGTCGATTGCAGTGCTTTCGGTCATGTGCCTCGTCGTTCGCGTGTGCACAGGGTTGTCCCGGAGTCGTGCGTGGATCCTTACGCTGCGTGGCACGTGCGCCCGAATTCGCTCGCTAGCGTGTCCCTCAGCAGGTATGACGTACGAGATATACTCGTCCCGTCCGACATGAGGGAGAGTCAGCGATGAAGACCCGGACGGTCGCGGCCAACGACGTGCGAATCCCCGATCCCGCCCCCGACGAGGTGGTGGTGGTCATGCGCTACGGCAAGCCGTACGCCGCGATCATCGACACCGATGCGCTCGACCTGTTCCTGCGCATGCAGGCACTGTTCGGCGAGTACGTGCCGCACGAGATGGGCATCAGCGACCTCGAGCTCAAGATCCACGAGCTCGCGGAGTCGGGCGAGGACACCGAGGAGTTCGACTACGCGACCTTCCTCGCTCGCTGATCTGCGCGGCGCGATCGTCTGGGCCACCACGACGTTCCAGTCAGAGGCGCCTTTCCGCGTGCTGCATGCGGACGGGTCGCTTGCGGCTTTCGCCAGCGCAAGCGATCTCGCGGATGCCATCGGGCGCAAGGAGGTTCCGGTCACCCACACGTGCCTGGTCGACGCCAAGATCCGTCCGGTGGTGGTCCTGCAGGGCCGGCCCCGGGGCGCCCTTGCGGATTACGTGGCGCTGAAGCTCACCCGCTTCGCAAAGTTGCCCGCCGATCGCCGTGAGCTCGTGCGGCAGGACGTCTTCCCGGACCTGCTCTACCTGCCGGAGGACCCCGACCGCTACGGCCTGCCCACCGAGAACGCCATCGACGTCAACTCGCTGGTGCGGGTGCACCGCGACGCCATCATCGCGGTGGCCGGATGGCTCGACCCCCACCAGGTGACTACTCTGGGCCACAAGCTGGCAGCTGCGCTCGACATCGACCTCCGCGGGCCGATTCGCGACGGCGTGATGGCCCACCTCGAGGCCCTGCGCCGCGACGACTGACGCGAGGTGGCGCGAACGCCGATGACGGGCGGGTTTGGAATCACCCCGCGCGTGGCCTACTTCTTCACGCTCACCGTGCGCACGCCCTCGGCCACCACCTCGGCGCCCGTGTAGCCGAGGGTGGTCACCGTCCACGTGGCCTTCGGCAACGTGATGGTGCACCGGAACGTCCGCTTGGTCACCTTCTTGGTCTTCTTGTTCCGCACCGTGGTGATGCGGCAGCGACCCGTGGCGCTCTTCGCCTTGGACCTCTTGGTCTTCGAGGCCTTGGCGCTCTGGGTAATGCGCGTGATCCCGGCGGGCACCGTGCCCGTGGTCGTGCCCACGCGGGTCTTCCGGTTGAGCACGAACGACCCCGGAAGCTTCTTGCGGGACTTCGTCGCCGACGAGTTGGGGCCCAGTGGCGACGCGCCACCGGCTGCGGATGCGGGGGCCGGCGTCGGGACGTAGCGGATGGCCTGCGTGGTCGGGGCAGGAGCGCCGAGCGCCCATCCGGTCACCGCTGCCCCGCTTGGACTCATCGCCACCGTTGCGCCCCCGGAGGTGGCGGAGACGCCCGCAGGCGACAACGTGATGGGCTCCTCCCATGCGCCGGACGAGAACTCGGCCGCCTGAATGCGCTGGTTCGTCCCGTCGCTGCGCTCCCAGGTGGCCAGCGCTGATCCTGCGGGGCCAGAAGCGACAGAGGGGCGAGCCGCGTCCTGGCCGGCCTGCGAGATCTTGGTGCCTGTCGTCCAGTTCCCGTTCACCAGGCGCGCAGCCACGATAAGGAAGTTCGCGCCAGTGTTCGCACGCCAGACCGCGGTGACGGCGCCCGATGCATCCACCGCGAGCTCCACGGAGGTGCTGTCCTGCCCGGTGATCGAGATCGGCGTTGGGGTGCTCCAACCGGCGCCGGTGAACCGCGACGAGCGAATGACGCGGATGCCCGAGCCGGGGTCGGCTGACCAGACCGCCGTGAGGACCCCTGACCCGTCGGCGACGATCGCCGGCTGCTGGCTGCCTCCGGGGTCGAGGGTGTCGACGGACCCCCACGCCCCGCCCGAGAAACGACGGGCCTGGATCGCGAACCCTTGTTCCCAGATGGCGGTGACCACGCCAGATCCATCCACAGCGAGCTGGACGTCGCCTCCGCCGGCAGGCGAGAGGTCAGTCGGCCCGCTCCAGGTGCCGCCAGCGTTGCGCGCCCACTGGACGTAGGTGTCACTTCCATCGTCGCGCACCCACGCAGCAGTGGTCACGCCCGAAGAGTCGATCACGGCGGTCGGGAACTCGTAATCATCGGACCCGGGTGTGAGGGTCGTCGGCGCCCCCCAACCCCCACCGGCGCGGGTGGCGGCCTGCACCCTCTTGGTTCCGCCGTCAATGATCCTCCACACCGCGGACAAGGCCCCCGACGCATTCCCCGCGAGGTGGGGCTGGCTGGTGTTGAAGGGACCGACGGAAAGCGCGGTATCGGGGCCCCAGGCCCCGGCGGTCCAGGTTCGCTCCCGCATGAGACTCGGCGTGACACCCGAACTGCTCCAGATCGCCGTGGCATCTGCCGCGGGGTTGATCACCACCGAGGGCACCCCGCCACCCTCGCCGTAGGGGCTGAGGTCAGTGGGCGGGAATTGCCAGCTGCCGATCGCGCCCAGGGCGGGCACTGTTGATAGCAGGGAGATCGCGAGGGCTGCGGTAGCGATGGGGGTGCGAGGGGGGCGCATTTCGTTGCTCCAAGATCGGTACGGATAGAGAGTACCGACATGGAGCGGCAATGGTCGGCAGTGACCCCGAGCCGCACGGCGGTATCCTCGTCTCGATGCCCTCCCTCCACAGCATCACCGCCTCCTCACTCGCCGTCGCCGCCCTGGCCTCTGCCGCGCTCATGGCGTCCCCCGCCACCGCTGGCTACCGGAACGCCCCCGACATTCGCGGCCAGAACCTCAGCGGGAAGGACCTGCGCGGCCTCGACCTCCACGGCCGGGACCTCCGCGGGAAGAACCTCCGCGGCGCCGACCTCCGCCGGGTGATCCTGCAACGAGCCGACCTGCGCGGTGCCGACCTCACCGGGGCGAAGCTGCGGGGGGCGCGCATGCGCAACGCCGATCTGCGCGGGGCCATCCTGCGCCGGGCCGACTTCACCAAGGCCGATCTGCGGGGCAGCCGCCTGGGGGCGCCTCGCCCGGGCCAGCGCTCCAACGGCGCCGCCTCGGGCTGCCCTGGCACCAGCCTTGGTGTCGTTGTCCTCAACCCGGTGACAATCACCTACGCCATGACCGGCGCCAACTTCACCGGCGCCAACCTGTCGAATGCCGACTACTCGCAGGCTGACGTGCGGGGTGCCAACTTCACCAATGCCACCCTCACCGGCACGAGCTTCATCGGCGCCAACCTCGACGACACCACCTGGAAGGGCGCGAACGCGACCGGCACCGACTTCGGTTGCGGCCTCATGGCCGGCGCGAACCTCGCGGGCATCCAGGGCAGGCCCAGCACCTATCCGCAGCAGATGCCCACGGGCTGGATCATCGCCAATGGGCAGTTCGTGGGGCCGGGGATGACGATCTCGGGCAGCTGGTCAGGGGTCGACTTCGCCGGGGCCGACCTCACGGGCGCCAATATCACCTCGCCGGTGGATATCTCGCGGGCCAACTTCACCGGCGTCAACCTCACCGGCGCCACCTTCGCCTGGGTCAGCGGGCCCGGCGCCAACTTCACCGGGGCCAACCTGACATCCGCCAACTTCGCAGGCGGCTCCTACGCGGGGGCGATCTTCGTGAACGCGAACTTCACCGGCGCGAAGTTCCAATCGACCGTCTACATGAGCAATACCAACATGATGGGCGCCAACTTCACCGGCGCGTGGGCGCACTTCGGGGTGATGATGAATCCCTCCGCACAGCCCATCGGTTTCCCCTCCGCCTGGGGCGTCGGCTCGACCGGCACCAACGTCACCTGCGGCCCCGGGGAGGTCACCGACGACTGGGCCAGCTGCTTCCCGCCCGTGGCCGTGATGCCCGCGGGGGCGAGGCCCCCAGGCCTGTGGTGGTGAGCGACCCCACGTGACGCCCCGGAGGCGTCGGGCCTAGCCGGTCACCGCCACGGGCCGTGAGATGCCGCGCACCACCACCCGCCGGCTCGACGTGGCCACCACGCCGGACGGCCCGCTGGCCACGGTGCTGAGGGTCCAGATGCCGCGGGTGAGCACCACGCTGCAACGGTAGGTGCGTGCCTCGATCGTGCACGTGGCCCTGGCGCTCTTGGCCCGGGCCATCGCGAGCGCGCCCCGGGCAGCCGAGCTTCGCCCGGTGCGGGCGGTCTGGGAGACCGTGGTGGCGCCATCAGGAAGCGTGCCCACGGTGGTGACCCTGCCCGTGGCAGATGCGGCGCGGGTGGTGCCGGCGAGCGGCCGGAGCGGGGTGGGGGGCACCGACGGGCTGGTGCCGGCCGGCGTCGCGGTCGGGGCGGGAGTGGGGGTGGGTGGGACAGCCACATGGCGGATTGCCACGTAGCCCGATCCGCCGGCACCGGCGGCCACGTCCAGGCCGCTCCTGACGCTCGAACCTCCACCACCACCACCGGTGTTCGCCGCACCGGCGGTGGGCGCCGCCGGCACCCTGTCGGCGCCGGCGCCGCCCCCGCCGGTGCCACCGGCTCCGGGGTTACCGGCGCCCGGGGTGAGGGGGTAGGTTCCCCCGCCCCCACCGCCGCCGTAGAAGGTGGCGGTCACGTCGGAGAAGAGCCCAGGTGCCGGCCTCGAGCCGGGTGTCACGCCCGCGCCTCCCGCTCCCGCAAAGGGGGTACTCCCGACGAGCGTGAGGTCCCCTCCTGCGGCGCCTGCCCCGCCGCCGCCACCCCCACCCAGGACGAAGCCGCTGATTCCACCCGCGTTGCCGTTGCCACTGGCCCCGCCGGCGTAGTAGTCGGGAGTGGCGTCGTTCTGGCCTCCCCTGCCGCCCGCGCCACCGCTTGCGGAGCAGGCGGCTGTTCCAGCGAGCGACACCGATGAGGTGCCGCCGCTTCCGCCGACGAAGCTGTCGGCAGCCGCTCCCCCGCTGCCAACCGTGGCAGTGAGCACGTGCCCCTGGATGACGACGAGCCCGGAGCAGACCGTCACCTGGCCGCCACCGCCACCACCGCGGACCGTGCCGCCTCCTCCACCACCGACCACCAGCACGTCGATCGTGGACACGCCCGCGGGCACCGTCCAGGTGCCGGAGCTCGTGAAGGGCACCTCCGTCACATCCGCACCAAGGGCGGTGGGCGCGAGCACCGCCAGGGCGACGACGGGAGCCGTGAGAAGGGCGGTGACACCTGCGCGTGACAAGCGGCGGCGAGTCGGGGCTGGGGAGGGGGTGCGCACGGGAGAACCCGATCCGTCGGGAGCGTCGGTCGGTTCTGAAGGTATCAGGCAGCAGCGATGCGTAAGCCCCGCCCCCAGACCTCCAGACCCCCCGTTATTCCACACGCACGGGGGAGATCACCATGCACGCACGGGGCCTTGCCATCGCGGCCTCCGCACTCGCCGCCATCGCGGCCGCCGCGCCGGCGGCCATGGGCCAGTCGGACGACTGGTCGATCACCATCGGCCGCTCGGCCGAGGCCGGGGGCACCACCTGGACGGGCCCCGATGGGGCCGAGGCCACCTGGACACGCCCATCGTGGGCCGGGCAGGCCCTCGACGTGCTGCTCCGCGGCACCTACATCGCGTGGTCGGGCATGTGGTTCACGCCGGGGGGTGACGTGACCCGCTCGTGGAGTGGCCTCTCGGAGGGCACCTACACCGTGCGCGTGGACATGCGCACGGTGGTGCGGTGCACGTCGCGCGGCATCTGCAGCTGGGGCCAGCAGCGAAAGACGGCGTCGTTCCGCGTGGACCTCACCCCGCCGGGCACGCCACAGGTGATCGCCCCCGACGGCCCGGCGGCATCCACCGACCCGGTGCGCTGGTGGCCGGTGGGTGACGGCGGCGCGGGCCTGGCCCGGTAC
>CAIYRJ010000404.1 GCA_903928615.1 uncultured Actinomycetes bacterium
GCGCCCCCGTGGCGCGCGTCGCGCGTGGCGTATGCGGACGTGCGCCGCCTCGAGCAGGCCCTCGGGTGCTCCGAGCCCATGGCGTGGATCCTCGTGCGGCGGGGGCTCGCCGATCCCGAGGCCGCGAGGGCCTTCCTCTCGGCCGACGGCGAGCTCGCGGATCCCCTCGCCATCGACGGGGTGGAGGACGCCGCAGCACGCCTTGCGCAGGCGATCGCGTCCGGTGAGAGCGTGGCGATCCATGGCGACTACGACTGCGACGGGGTGTGCTCCACGGCGATCCTGGCGCAGGCCCTGAGATCGCGCGGCGCCGCGGTGACCACCTTCCTGCCCAGCCGCTTCACGGACGGCTACGGGGTGTCCGAGGCCACGGTGGAGCGCCTCGCCGACGACGGCGCCAGGCTGCTCGTGTGCGTGGACTGCGGCACCTCGAGCGTCGAGGCGCTCACGCGGGCGACGGAGCTCGGCATGGATGTCATGGTGCTCGATCACCATCTCGCAGCCGGTGCCCGCCCGCCCGGGATCATCGTCAATCCGGCCCTGGGTCGGGGCATGGACGCCATGCCCGCCGCGGCCGGAGTGGTGTTCGACGTGGTGCGGGTGCTCGCGCGAGCGGACGAGGGGCTGCTCGCGGGCCACCCGGACGAGGGCGTGGACCTCGCGGGGCTCGCGACGGTGGCCGACTCCATGCCCCTCATCGAGGGCAACCGCCGCCTCGTGCACCGTGCGCTGCAGTCGATCCGGCGCGGTGAGCGCCCGGGAATCGTCGCGCTGCTGGCCGCGGCCGGCCAGGGCTATCGCGGCATCACCCCCCGCGGGTTGTCGTTCACCCTCGCTCCGGCCATCAACGCGGCCGGGCGCCTCTCGGAGGCGTCCCGGGCACTCGACCTGATGATCGAGACCGACCCCGCGCGCGCCCGGGAGATGGCCGAGGAGCTCTGGGACCTCAATGCGCGGCGCCGTGAGGTGGAGCGGCAGGTCACCGCCGAGGCCATCGCCACGGTCGAGGCCTCCGGCGGGCCGAAGGGCGTGGTGGTGGTGGCGGGCGAGGGCTGGCACGAGGGGGTGGTGGGCATCGTGGCCTCCCGCGTGGTGGAGCGCTTCGGCTGCCCCGCGATCGTGCTCTCCACCGACGGCGGTGTGGCCAAGGGGTCGGGGCGCAGCCTGCCCGGCCTCGACCTCCATGCCATCGTGGCCGACGCCAGCGACCCCCTCACGCGGTGGGGTGGCCACTCCGGCGCGGTGGGTGTGTCGCTGGCCACCGACGACATCCCGGTGTTCCGCGAGATGATGGAGGCGGCAGCCCGGGGCCGGAGCGCCGACCTCGATCGGGCCCGCACGCGCGAGGTGGAGGCCGTGGTGGCCGCCGCCGACCTCACCCTGCCCAACGCCGAGGAGCTTGAGGCCCTCGCGCCATTCGGCCGCGGAAACCCGGAGCCGCGCATCGTGCTGCCGGGGTGCGCGGTGTCGGGGATGTCGCTCGTGGGGGAGCGCAAGCACCTGAAGGCCCGACTCACGGCGTCGGGCGTGGGCGTGCCGGCGATCGGGTTCTCGATGGGGCATCGCGCGGAGAAGATCACCAAGGCCGGCGAGGACGCCCGCTACGACGCCGTAGCGCGGCTCGAGGTGGAGCGGTGGCAGGACACCATGGGGCCGAGGGTGTCGCTGGACGACCTCGCCGCACTGCCGGCGGGTCCGGCGGTGGGCGGGGAGTGCAACGACGCCTGTGACTCAGCCTGCGACCTGCGTGTGCCCGCCGCGGCCATCGGCGACATGGTGGGACGCCCGTTCGGACCGGATGCACCGACGGGGGCGGTGGAGGCGCCCGCCGAGGTGAGGGACCGGCGCGGCGAGGGCCGCGCCCTGCCCCTCATGTGCGCCCTCGCCGGCGCAGACCGTGGGGTGGTGGGCGTGGTGGCCGACGTGCCCCGGCGCCGTGCCGCCCTGTCCGACGTGCTCTTCCCGGGGCGCCTCGGCGTGGACCTCGCGGTGCTGGGCGGGGACAGGTGCGACGCCGAGGCCGTGCGGGGCCGCCTGGCAATGGCCCGAGGCGGACCGGTGCTGGCCCTCCTCGACTACGCGGCGCTGGCCGAGGTGCCGCTGCCGCCGGACGTGCACGTGGTGGCCATCGATCCGCCGATGTCACATGCGCAGGCCGACTGGCTGCGCGCGGTGGTGGCGGGGCGGGTGGCGCACCTCGCGTGGGGCGCCGACGAGGCGGAGATCGCGCTGCAGGTGGCGCTGGCCGACCTGGCGGTGCGTGATACCGCCTGCGCCATCTGGCCCGGCCTGAAGTCGCACCCCGAGGGCATCCCCTGGGGCTCGGAGTGCGACCTCGTGCTCGCGGGCGATGGGATCGTCACCCGGTCGCCACGGGCGCTCGGCATCGCCCTCGCAGCACTGGTCGATGCCGGGCTCATCACGGTCGACGCCCGGGGAATCGCACTCGTGCCCGACGCGCCTGCCGCCAGTCTCGAGGCCGGCCCCGTGGGCCTGCGCGCCGCCGCGCTCGCCGAGGAGGCGCAGGTGATGGCCGCCCGGGCGCTCACCATGGATGTGCTCGGCAGCATCCCCGAATGGCTGCCCGAGCCCACGGGCGCGTTATCGTAGGCGCCGTGGGTACTCCGCTCGCAGATCTCGGGCTCTCCTCGTCCACCGGTGACGCCGACCTCGAGGCGCTGGTGAGGGAGGTGCTCGATCACCACCCGACCGCCGACGCCGAGGCCATTCGCCGGGCCTACCGGTACGCGGACGACAAGCACCGCGACCAGATGCGCCACTCCGGCGAGCCGTACATCACCCATCCGCTCGGCGTCGCGCGTATCGCCGCCGGGCTCGGGCTCGACCCCGAGACCATCCAGGCCGCGCTGCTGCACGACGTGGTGGAGGACACCGGCGCGTCGCGCGAGGACATCGAGTCGGCATTCGGGCCGCAGGTGGCGGCTCTCGTGGACGGGGTGACCAAGCTCACGCGCATCCACTTCGAGAGCCAGGAGGAGCGGCAGGCCGAGAACTACCGCAAGCTCATCATCTCGATGTCGTCCGACATCCGGGTGCTCCTGGTGAAGCTCTGCGACCGCCTTCACAACATGCGCACGCTGTCGTACATGAGCAAGTCGAAGCAGATGCAGAAGGCGCGCGAGACCCTCGAGGTGTACGCCCCGCTCGCGCATCGCCTGGGAATCCATTCCCTCAAGTGGGAGCTCGAGGACCTCGCGTTCGCGGCGCTGCACCCCAAGCGCTACGCGGAGATCCAGCAGATGGTCAACCAGCGCCGCGCCGACCGCGAGGAGTACGTGGCCGAGGCGGGGGAGATCCTGCGCGGCGAGCTCAAGGCCGTGGGCATCGAGCCCGTGGAGATCACGGGCCGGGCGAAGCACTTCTACTCGATCTACGAGAAGATGACCCGCAAGGGCAAGGAGTTCAACGAGATCTACGACCTCACGGCGATGCGCGTGATCGTGGAGTCGGTGAAGGACTGCTACGGCGCGGTGGGCATCATCCACTCGCTCTGGAAGCCCATGCCCGGCCGCTTCAAGGACTTCATCGCAATGCCGCGGCTCAACATGTACCAGTCGCTGCACACGACGGTGATCGGCCCGCACGGCAGCCCGCTGGAGATCCAGATCCGCACGCCCGAGATGCACCACACAGCTGAGTACGGCGTGGCTGCCCACTGGCTGTACAAGGAGGAGTCGCGCAGCCTCGCGGGTGCGTCGGGCGCCGCCGCAGCGGACGACAAGCTGGGCTGGCTCGCAGGGATGATGGACTGGCAGCAGGACACCTCGGACCCGACCGAGTTCATGGACACCCTGCGCAGCGACCTCTACTCGGCCGAGGTGTACGTGTTCACGCCGAAGGGCGAGGTGCGCGCCCTGCCCGCGGGATCCACGCCGCTCGACTTCGCCTACGACGTGCACACCGACGTCGGGCATCGCTGCGTGGGCGCCAAGGTGAACGGGCGCATCGTGCCCCTCACGCACCAGCTGGAGTCCGGTGACTTCGTCGAGGTGCTCACGTCGAAGTCTCCGCGCGGTCCGTCGCGCGACTGGCTCGGCGTGGTGCAGACATCCAAGGCCCGGTCGAAGATCCGCTCGTTCTTCAGCCGCGAGCAGCGCGAGGATGCCGAGCACCACGGCCGCGAGGTGCTGCAGGACGGCCTGCGCAAGGCGGGCCTGCCGAGCCAGCGCATCGTGGGATCGCCGCTGTTCGCGCAGGTCACCCAGGACATGGGCTTCAAGCGGGCGGAGGACTTCTACGTCTCGCTCGGTTCCGGGAAGACGTCCGTGCAGGTGGTGGTGAACAAGATCATCGCCCGCCTCAAGACGGATGAGGGGGAGGTGGACCCGGAGCCGGCGCTCCCCGACAGGCGGGAGGGGCGCAGCCGCGAGACCACGCCGTCGAGCGACCTCGGCATCGAGATCGAGGGTGCCGCCGACGTGCTGGTGCGGCTGGCGAAGTGCTGCAAGCCTGTGCCGGGGGATGACATCGTGGGGTACATCTCGCTGGGGCGGGGCATCACGATCCATCGCGAGGACTGCCCGAACGCCCGTGCGCTCATGCGCAGCCCGGAGCGCTTCACCCCCGTGGCATGGGGCGGCGAGAGCCGGCAGTCGTTCCGCGTGGAGCTCGCCGTGGAGGCCTGGGACCGCCATCGCCTGCTCGAGGACATCTCGCGCACGATCGCGGAGAACGGCGTGAACATCCTCGGCGCCAACTGCCAGGTGGAGGACCAGATGGCCCGCCACCGATTCGTGCTCGAGATGGCGGATATCGACACCCTGAGGGCCCTCACCAGCCAGTTGCGCAACGTCGACTCGGTGTTCGACGCCTATCGCGTGACGCCCGGCACCTGACCGTCCCCCCCTGCTGGTAGCGTCCACCCCCAGTGGACGCGGTGGACATCATCATCATGGCGGCCGCCGGAGTGGGGCTCGTCGCCTTCGTGGTGCTCGCCGTCATCATCCTCCGGCAGGGACGCTCGATAAAGGAACTCGAGGAGCGCATCGGGCCTCCCGTTCCTCCCGCTGCCGCCCCCTCGCTCGAGCGCGTGCGGGCCCTGACTGCGTCGTCCGCGGTCGCCGCGTCGGCACCCGCCACTCCGGTGGACGAGCCCGTCGCCCCTGCGCGCACGCCCACCGCCCGCGAGCAGGAGCAGGCGCGCGCCGAGGCGC
>CAIYRJ010000405.1 GCA_903928615.1 uncultured Actinomycetes bacterium
CGGAAGATGTTGTCCACGAACAGCAGCACGTCCTGGCCGCCGACGTCGCGGAAGTACTCGGCCATGGTGAGGCCGGACAGGGCCACGCGCAGGCGGGCGCCGGGCGGCTCGTTCATCTGGCCGTACACCAGGGCGGTCTTCGAGATGACGCCGGACTCCTTCATCTCGAGCCAGAGGTCGTTGCCCTCGCGGGTGCGCTCGCCCACGCCGGCGAACACCGAGAGGCCACCGTGCTCCTGGGCGATGTTGTGGATCAGTTCCTGGATGAGCACGGTCTTGCCCACGCCGGCGCCGCCGAACAGGCCCACCTTGCCGCCCTTCACGTACGGGGCGAGGAGGTCGATGACCTTGATGCCGGTCTCGAAGATCTCCGAGGTCGGCGACAGGGCGTCGAAGGCCGGCGGGTCGCGGTGGATCGGCCACTTCTCGGTGGCGTTGACGGGGCCGCCCTCGTCGATGGCCTCGCCGAGCACGTTGAAGATGCGGCCCAGGGTGGGCTCGCCCACGGGCACCGAGATCGGCGCGCCGGTGTCGATCACGTCGGTGCCGCGCGACAGGCCGTCCGTGGTGTCGAGCGCCACGGCGCGCACCTTGTCGTCGCCGAGGAGCTGCTGCACCTCGGCCACGAGGGTGGTGCCGTCGGGGCGGGTGATCTCGAGGGCGTTGTAGATGCCCGGGAGGTCATCGGTGAACCGGACGTCGAGGACGACGCCCTTGATCTCGAGGATCGTCCCGGTGTTCTTCCCGTTGGTGCTCATCTGGCTGAGGATCCGTTCGTCGTTGGGTCTAGCTGAGTGCGTCCGCTCCCGCGACCACCTCGAGGATCTCCTGGGTGATCGCGGCCTGGCGGGCGCGGTTCATCGCGAGCGTGAGGTCCGCGATGAGCTGCTCTGCGTTGTCGCTTGCGTTGCTCATGGCCGTGCGCCTGGCGGCGTGCTCGGCAGCGGCGCTCTCGAGGAGCGCCCGGTAGATCGTGGTGTCCACGAAGGTGGGCAGCAGCTCGGCGAGCAGCGCCACGGGCTCCGGCTCGAACTCGGCCAGGGCCTTCGAGAACACCGGGTCGGTGTCGGGGTTGTCGTCGTCGTCCTCCACGACCTCGCGCGGCACCGGCAGCAGCTGCTCGGCGGTGACGCGCTGCTCCACGAGCGACTTGAACTCGTTGAAGACCAGGACGACCCGGTCGGTCTCGCCCTCGAGGAAGCGCTGGCTCACGAAGGCGGCCACCGTGGAGGCGTCCGAGAACGTCGGCTCGGACGAGAAGCCCTGGAAGTGCTCGTCGAGCACCTTGCCGCGGAAGCGCAGGGTTCCCCCGCCCTTCTTCCCCACCGCCGTGAAGACGACCTCGTCGAAGCCCTCCTCGATGAGCGCGTCGCTCTCCTGCAGGGCGCGGCGCACCACGTTGACGTTGAAGGCACCGGCCAGGCCGCGGTCGCCGGTGATCACCAGCACCGCCGCGCGGCGGGTCTCGTCGCGGTCATCGAGGAGCGGAATGCCGTTGAGGTTGCCCGCGCGGCGGGCGGCGCCGGCCATGAGGCGGCGCATGCCCTTGGCGTACGGGCGCAGCGCCTCGATGCGGC
>CAIYRJ010000406.1 GCA_903928615.1 uncultured Actinomycetes bacterium
AGGTGGGTTCGCGTGTCTCCTCGGCCATCCGGCCCCTCTCCTATCCGTCGGTGAGCGGCGCCATGGTGAGCCCCGCCCCCTTCAACTGGTCCCAGATGAGTTCCGCACGCTCATGGTCGCCCCTCCACACGGTGGCCTGCCCCGAGTTGTGGATGGTGTTCGCGAACTTCATCCCCTTGGCGTAGTCCACCCCGGGGACGAACTGCGACAGGATCGTCGCGACGCCCTCGAACGTGTTGTGGCTGTCGTTCATCACGATCACCGAGACCGGCCTTCCCAGGCCGGCCCCTGAGCCGGTGCTGCGGATCTTCTCCGCAGGCGGCGTGAGGACGTCGGAACCCACGGAGCGGAAGTGTAGTCGGCGACCCCCGGTGACAGTCACCCGTGCGAATGGGTGACTGTCACCGATCGGGCGCTGTCCCTCCGCCCACGGCGATAGCGTTCGCATGTGACCACGGCACCCGCCCCGGATGTGCTGGCCCCGTTCCACCCCGCGGTGGCCGACTGGTTCACGCGCGCGTTCGAGGGGCCCACTCCCCCGCAGGTGCAGGGATGGCCGCATATCGCCGCGGGCGAGCACACGCTCATCGTGGCCCCCACCGGGTCGGGAAAGACCCTGGCGGCCTTCCTCTGGGGCCTGAACCAGATCGCCTCGGCGCGCCTCGCCGGTGAACCCGAGACGGGGCGCATCCTCTACATCTCGCCCCTCAAGGCCCTCAACTACGACGTCGAGCGCAACCTGCGCGGGCCGCTCGCCGGCATCGCGGAGTCGGCGCGGCGCATGGGGCTCGAGCCGCCGGAGATCACCGTGGGGGTGCGCACCGGCGACACGCCGCAGGCGGAGCGGCAGCGCATGCTGCGCAACCCGCCGGACATCCTCATCACCACGCCCGAGAGCCTCTACCTGCTGCTCACCAGCAAGGGCGAGGAGATGCTGCGCGGGGTGACCGGGGTGATCGTGGACGAGATCCACGCGATGGCGGGCACCAAGCGCGGGAGCCACCTGGCGCTGTCGATGGAGCGGCTCGAGCAGGTCGCGGAGCAGCCCATCCAGCGCATCGGGCTCAGCGCCACGCAGCGCCCGCTCAGCGAGATCGCGCGGTTCCTCGGCGGGCAGGACGACGACGGCGCGCCGCGGCCCGTGAGCCTGGTGGATGCCGGCCGCGTGAAGGAGCTCGACCTCGAGGTGATCGTCCCGGTGGACGACATGCGCGACATGGCCGAGCCCGGCCGCGGTCCCGAGGACGGCGGCGGTCAGGACCTGCTGGACGTCATCGGCGGCGGGTCCACGCGCCGCTCGATCTGGCCCGCGATGTACCCGGCCCTGCTCGAGCTGGTGAGGGCGCACCGCAGCACGCTGATCTTCGTGAACAACCGCCGCTCGGCCGAGCGGCTGGCCCTGCGCCTGAACGAGCTGGCCGAGGAGGAGGTGGCGCGCGCGCACCACGGGTCGCTGGCCCGCGAGCAGCGCACGATCATCGAGGAGGACCTCAAGGCGGGGCGCATCCCCGCGCTCGTGGCCACCAGCAGCCTCGAGCTGGGCGTGGACATGGGCGCGGTGGACCTGGTGATCCAGGTGGAGAGCCCGCGCAGCGTGGCGCGGGGCATCCAGCGCGTGGGGCGCGCGGGGCACCGCATCGACGTGCCGAGCAGCGGGAGGATCTTCCCGAAGTACCGTGGCGACCTGCTCGAGTGCGCCGCCGTGGTGGAGCGCATGCGCGAGGGCGCCATCGAGGAGACCCACGTGCCGCGCCTGCCGCTGGACGTGCTGGCCCAGCAGGTGGTGGCCATGGTGTCGGGCGACGAGCCCGTGGCCGTGGACGCCGTGCTGGCCACGGCCCGCCGCAGCTACCCGTTCGCCGACCTCTCGCGCGACCAGCTGGAGGGCGTGCTCGACATGCTCGCCGGCCGCTACCCGTCGGACGAGTTCGCCGAGCTCAAGCCGCGCGTGGTGTGGGATCGCGCCGAGGGAACCCTGCGCGGCCGCGACGGCGTGCGGCGCCTGGCCGTGGAGAACGCCGGCACCATCCCCGACCGGGGGCTCTTCGGCGTGTTCCTCGCCGACGGCCGCACGCGGGTGGGCGAGCTGGACGAGGAGATGGTGTACGAGGCCCGCGCCGGGCAGGCCTTCATGCTGGGTGCCTCGACGTGGCGCATCGAGCAGATCACCCGCGACCGCGTGCTGGTGTCCCCCGCGCCGGGAGCACCCGGCGCGGTGCCCTTCTGGCGCGGCGAGGGCGTGGGCCGGCCATATGAGCTCGGCGCCGCCGTGGGGCGCATGGCCCGCGACATCGCCGCCGCCGACCCGGCCGAGGCGACCGCGCGCCTCAAGGCCGACAGCCGGTTCGACGATCGCGCCGCCGCGAACCTGATCCAGTACGTGCGCGACCAGGTGGAGGCCACCGGCACGGTGCCCAGCGACATCGGCATCGTGGTGGAGCGATTCCGCGACGAGATCGGCGACTGGCGCCTGTGCGTGCTCTCCCCCTTCGGCGCGCGCGTGCACGCCCCCTGGGCCCTGGCGATCCAGGCCCGCCTGCGCGAGGCCACGGGCACCGACCCGCACGTGATCTGGAGCGATGACGGCATCGCATGCCACGTGGTGGATGGCGACACCCTTCCCCCCACCGACGTCCTGCTGCCGGATGCCGCGGACGTGGAGGACCTCATCCTCGGCGAACTCGGCGGCACGGCGCTGTTCGGGTCGCGCTTCCGCGAGAACGCCTCGCGCGCGCTGCTCATCCCGCGCCGCCACCCCGGGCGCCGCACGCCGCTGTGGCAGCAGCGCCTCAAGGCGTCGTCGCTGCTCGAGGTCGCGCGGCGCTTCGGATCATTCCCGGTGATCCTCGAGACCTACCGCGAGTGCCTGAACGACTGGTTCGACATGCCGGCGCTGCGCGATCTTCTCGGGCGCATCGCGTCGCGCGAGGTGGCGGTGACCGAGGTGGAGACCGACTCGGCCTCACCCTTCGCCGGGGCGCTGCTGTTCGAGTACGTGGCGTCGTACATGTACGACGACGACACCCCGGCGGCCGAGCGCCGGGCGCAGGCCCTGGCCCTCGACCGCGACCTGCTGCGCGAGCTGCTGGGCCAGGACGAGCTGCGCGAGCTCATCGACCCCGACGCCCTCGACGACCTGGAAGCCGACCTGCAGGGGCTCAACCCCGAGCGCCCGGCCCGCGGCGCCGACGGCGTGCACGACCTGCTGCGCCGCCTGGGCGACCTCAGCGAGGACGAGATCGCCCGGCGCATGGAGCAGCCCGATGCGCTGCCCGCCCTGCTCGAGCAGTTGGAGCGCGAGCGCCGGGCGGCCCGTGCCCGCGTGGCCGGCGAGGACCGTCTCATCGCCGCAGAGGACGCCGCCCGCTACCGCGATGGCCTGGGCGTCATGCCACCGGCCGGCCTGCCCGACGCCTTCCTCGAGCCCGCGCCGCGGGCGCTCGAGGGGCTGCTGGCCCGCTACGCGCGCACCCACGGGCCCTTCCGCGCCGCCGATGCCGCGCAGCGCCTCGGTGCCTCGCCATCGCTGGTGGAGCAGACGCTCGGGCTGATGGAGGCCGAGGGCGGCCTCGTGCGCGGCCAGATGCGCCCCGGCGGGAGCGGCGAGGAATGGTGCGACCCCGAGGTGCTCCGCCGCCTGCGCCGCATGAGCATGGCGCGGCTTCGCCGTGAGGTGGAGCCCACCGACCCCGAGGTGCTGGCGCGGTTCCTCCCCCAGTGGCAGCGCATCGACCGGCCGGACTCCCCGCCGGGGCCCGATGCCCTGCGCGACGTCATCTCCGGCCTGCAGGGAATCGCCCTGCCGGCCGCCCAGTGGGAGGGCGAGACGTTCCCCCGCCGCCTGGGCTCGTACTCGCCCGCATGGCTCGACCAGCTGGCCGCCGCGGGCGAGATCACCTGGGTGGGCGCGGGGTCACTCGGATCCGGGGGCGGCGGGCGCGTGGCCATCTACCTGCGCGAGGACGCCGCGGTGTTCGGCCCGCCATCGGCCGATGCCACGCCGGAGGGCGAGGCCGCCGACCGCATGCGCAGTGCGCTGGCCATGGGTGCGCAGTTCCTCGACGACCTCATCGACATCGCCGACGTGCCCCGCGAGGAGGCCGTGGCCTCGCTCTGGGCCCTGGTGTGGGCCGGCGAGGTGACCAACGACCTCTGGACCCCCCTGCGCTCGGGGCCGCGGGGCACCCAGCGCGCGGCGTCGGCCCGGGCGCCACGCGGGCGCACCTGGGGCCGATCGGCACGCATGCGCGGGGGACGCGCCGCGCTCACCGGCGGGCGCTGGGCGCTCACCGCGCCGCTGTTCGAGCGGGCCCCGTCGGTGGCCGACCAGCGCAGGGCGCTGGCCGAGATCCTGCTCGACCGTCACGGCATCGTCACCCGCGGGGCCGTGATGGGCGAGGGCATCCCCGGCGGCTTCAGCGCGGTGTACCCGGACCTCGGGCAGATGGAGACCCTGGGCCTCTGCCGCCGCGGGTACTTCGTCGAAGGCCTGGGCGGCGCGCAGTTCGCCCTGCCCGGCGCCATCGACCGCCTGCGCGACCAGCGCGTAGACCGCCTCGAGGGCGATGAGCCCGAGGTGCGCATCCTCGGCGCGGCCGACCCCGCCCAGCCCTACGGAGCGGCGCTGCCGTGGCCCAAGCGCGAGGGCGGGCGCTCGCCGTCGCGGGTGTTCGGGGCGCAGGTGGTGCTGGCCGACGGCGTGCCCATCGCACACGTGGAGCGCGGCGGGCGCACCATGACCACCCTCGTGCAGCCCGATCACCCCTTCCTCGAGCCCGGCCTACGCGCACTGGCGCAGTGGGCCATGGCCGACCGCGCGCGGCGCCTGCGCATCGAGCGCATCGACGGCGGCCCCGCGGCCGACTCCCCCGCCGCCCCGGCAATGGAGCGCGCGGGCTTCCGGGCCGGCTACCGCGGCATGGAGGCCGGCGAGTAATGCCCGAGGGACAGGTGAGCCACCGCAACGCCATCGTGCTCACCCGGGCCATCGCGGGAAGCCCGCTCGTGCGGGTGCAGGTGGCCGAGCCGCGGCTGGCACCGCAGCGCATCGACGAGCGCCTCATGGGCGACGTGCTCGAGCACATGGAGGCGCGGGGCAAGCACCACCTGTTCCGGTTCCGCAGCGGACGCGTGCTGCACTCGCACCTGCGCATGGGAGGGGTGTGGCGCACGTACGCCGCCGATGCGGACATCCCCGAGCGCGGCCTGTGGCTCGCGCTCGGCACCGCCGACGCCGTGGTGGCGCAGTTCCGCGGACCGGATCTCACGCTGCTCGAGCCCGGCGAGCCCATGCCGCGCATCGACGCACTCGGGCCCGACCTGCTGGCGGGCGACGCCGACCCGGCGGCCATCGGCCTGCGCCTGCTGGCCATCGAGCCCACGCGCGAGGTGGGCGACGCCGTGATGGACCAGCGGGTGATGAGCGGCATCGGCAACGTCTACAAGAGCGAGACCCTGTTCCTCGCGGGCGTCGACCCGTGGCGGCAGGTGGGCACCCTCACCCCCGGCGAGGCGGAGTCGATCGGCACGATCGGGTCGGAGCTCCTCGCCACCGGCGTGCGCGATCGCGGGCGCATCCGCACCTACCGCCCTCCGCTCGGCACCGCACGGCCCGGCGAGCGCACCTGGGTGTACGGACGCCGGGGGCGCCCCTGCCGCAGGTGCGGAGCGCCGGTACGCTCACGCGGGCAGGGCGACGCCAACCGCACCACGTACTGGTGCCCCGGCTGCCAGGAGTGATGCCGTGAGCGTTCCGATGATCCCCATCAGCAGCAAGCGGCTGGAGTTCTTCTCGGACGCCGTGCTCGCCGTGGCCATCACGCTGATGGTGCTGCGCATCACGCCGCCGGTCGTGACTGGCGGCGACACGCTCGGCGAGGCCTTCTGGTCGGACACCGTCCCCCAGATCATCTACTTCCTCGTCACCTTCGCGATCATCGTGAGCTTCTGGGTGGGCCACCACGATGTCTTCGCGAAGATGGGCCCCGAGGCGTCGCGGCGGGTGCTCTTCGCGAACATGGCGTTCCTCGCGCTCATCTGCCTCCTTCCCTTCGGGCTGGAGTTCTTCTCGGATGAGCCCTCGTCGATCCTCACCACGGCGGTCTACGCCGGCCTGCTGGCGCTCAGCAGCCTCGCGATGACGTGGCTGCAGTGGGTGGCGGTGGACGACCACAGCCTCGACGGCATCGGCCGGGCCGTGGTGTTCCTGCTGGCCATCCCGCTCGCGCCCCTCCTCGGCGGCTTCTCGCCGCTCATCTGGGTGCTCAACTGGCCCGTCAGCACTTACTTCGACCGCAAGTACCCCGGGGGCAGGCGCGCCTGATCAGGCCGGTGCGGGATCCCCGTCATCGTCGTCGTCGGCGGCGAGTTGCGCGGATGTCTCGCCCCCGATGAGGATCATCAGCCCGGTGAGGTAGAGGAACACCAGGAATATGACCACGGCGCCGAGGCTGCCGTACACGCGGTTGTACGAGCCGAAGTTGTCGACGTAGAGGCGGAACAGGCTGGCCACGATGATCCAGCCGATCACGCCCACCACGGCGCCGGGCACCGCGTGGCGTGTGTGGGCGGCGGCGTCATTCGGGGCG
>CAIYRJ010000407.1 GCA_903928615.1 uncultured Actinomycetes bacterium
GGCCGCACGGCGCCTTGCCTCAGTCCCAGTCCTCTTCCACGGCGAGGCGGGCGTACTCGCGCCACTCGTCGAGGATCGTACGCACGTCACGCGGGCGGACTTCCGGGTGCAGGCGGGTGATGAGGTCCACCGCCATCCCGTCGGCGCTCCGCACCGGCGGGTCCTGGATCTCGTTGAGCACGGTCCAGACGTCGGCCTCGGCCAGCCCCGGGCGCTCCCCGAGGATGAACGCGGCGGCCTCACCGAGGTCGAGGGGGTCGTCGTCCATCACGCGGAGATCTTCGGCCCGCTCTTCACGCGGTCGTACACGTCGTCGCCCAGGCCCATCTCGCGAAGCTCCACCTTGCGTACGCGCTCGGTGGGCGTCTTCGGCAGGTGCTCCATGAAGCGCACGTACCGCGGCACCGCGAAGTAGGGCATCTTGTCGGCGCAGAACTCGAGCAGCTCGTGCGGGTCGGGTGCCACGTTGCGCGGCACGACGCAGATGAGGATCTCCTGCTCGGCGCCCGCGCCCTCGGCCGACGCCACGCCTACGGCCGCGGCCTCGAGCACCGCGGGATGCTGGGCCACCACGCGCTCCACCTCCATCGACGACACGTTCTCGCCGCGCCGCCTGATGTAGTCCTTCACGCGGTCCTTGAAGTAGAGGTAGCCGTCCTCGTCCATCACGCCGAGGTCGCCCGTGTGCAGCTTGAGGTTCTTGAAGTCCTCGGCCGTCTTCTCGGGCATTCCCGCATACGCGCGCATCACGATGTTGGGCAGCTTCATGTCCACCACGATCTCGCCCGGCTCCCCCGGGGGCTGCGGCAGGTCGGTGCCCGGCTGCACCACGCTCACCTCGAAGCCCGGGCTGGCCTTGCCGCACGAGCCCGGCTTCTCGATGCCGGGCGGCACGTAGGTGACCATGCCGGTCTCGGTGAGCCCGTACCCCTCGTGCCAGCGGATGCCGAAGCGCTCCTTGAACTCCTCGTAGATGTCCTTGGGCGCGGGCATGGCCATGATGCGCTGCACCGAGTGGGCGCGGTCGTAGTCGCCCGGCTCGGTGTTCCAGATGAAGTAGTTCATGGCGCTCACGGTGTTGAGCACGGTCGCGCCGCACTCGGTGACCTCGCGCCAGAAGTTGGTCGACGAGTACCGCGCCGACAGTTGGATGCGCGCGCCGGCGATGAGCGCCGGGTAGCAGTTGAGCACCTGGGCATTGCTGTGGAAGAGCGGCAGGCAGGTGTAGAAGACGTCGTCCTCGGTCACGCCGCACACCTCGATATAGGTGCGACCCGAGAAGTAGTCGGATGCGTGCTGCTTGATCACGCCTTTGCTGCGCCCCGTCGTGCCCGAGGTGAACATGATGCGCGCGTCGTCCACCCACGTCACCTCGACTCCGGGGTCGGAGTCGGGGGCGTCGTCGAGCACCGCGAAGGGCTCGTGCGCCACGCGCGGGTCGGGGCCGTCGCGCTCGCCGGACTCCCAGATGAACACGTGCTCGAGCACCGGCAGGTCGGCGGCCACGTGGTCGAGCCGGTCGAGCAGGTCATCGGAGATCACGAGGAACCGCGACTCGGGGAGGTTGATCACCCACGAGAGGAAGTCGCCTCGGTAGGCGAGGTTGATCGGCGACTGCACGCCGCCCGCGCGCAGGATGCCGAACCACAGCGCCACCTGGTCGACCGAGTTGGGCATGAGGGTGCTCACGCACTCGCCCTTCTGCAGCCCGCGCGCGACCAGCGCGTTCGCGATGCGGCTCGCCCGCGCGTCGATCTCGCCGTAGGTGGTCCAGGCGCCGTCGCCGAACCGGATGTACGGCCGGTCGGGGTGCGCCTCGGCGCGCTCGCGGAGGATGCGGGGGAGCACCCACCCCGTGACGTCCTCCTTGGTGTACCAGTCACTCCATTCGGCGGTCATGCACGGAGGCTACCGGGGCGACCAAATCACTGTGGTACCGTCCCGGACCCGCCAACGACCGGAGGCTTTCCTGTGGGCAAGACCGGCCAGCGCATCGCCGTCACCCTGGCTTGCCAGGACTGCAAGAGGCGCAACTACCAGTCGAACAAGAGCAAGCGCAACACGCCCGACCGCGTGTCGCTCGCGAAGTACTGCCGCTGGTGCGGCCGCCACACGGAGCACCGCGAGACGCGGTAGGGGCAGTACCTAGGGTCGTAGCTCAATTGGTAGAGCACCGGTCTCCAAAACCGGGGGTTGGGGGTTCGAGTCCCTCCGGCCCTGTCCAGCAGATCGCGACAGACTGAGAAGGCCGCCAGGCAGATGGCACGCATTCGCCCGTCAAAGGGCCAGACCTCCGGAGAGCCCGGACCCGACGAGACCGGCCCCGGTGGGGCCGAGCCGCCGCCCGTACCCAGCAGGCGGCGCAACAAGAAGTCGTCCGGCGGCCAGAAGGCGCAGCCGCGCCCCCGCCAGCAGGCCAAGAACGAGAAGTCGGGCACGGTCACGAAGTCGGTTCAGGAGAGCCGCAGCCGCCGCTACGTCGGCGAGGTCGTGACCGAGCTCAAGAAGGTGACCTGGCCCAACCGGGCCCAGCTGTTCCAGGCCACCGCCGTCGTGCTCATCTTCGTCGCCATCGTGGCGGTGTACCTCGGCGTCATCGACGTGCTCATGAGCTCGCTCGTCGACGCCATCTTCTAGGAGAAGTATTTGCTGCGCTGGTACGTCATCAACACCTACTCGGGTCACGAGAACAAGGTGAAGGCCAACATCCTCCGTCGCGTCGAGACGCAGCATCGCCAGCGCTCGATCCGCGAGGTCATCGTCCCCACCGAGCAGGTGGTCGAGACCAACAAGGAGGGCCAGAAGGTGCAGACCGAGCGGCGCACCCTGCCCGGGTACGTGCTCGTGAACATGGACATGACCGACGACGACGCCTGGTCGCTCATCAAGGACACCCCGGGCGTCACCGGGTTCGTCGGCGCCACCAAGCACGACGACCACCGGCCGCCGCCGCTGTCGCGCACCGAGGTCGACCGCCTGCTGCACACCCAGACCGAGACCCGCACGAAGGTGCGCGCGGAGTTCACGGTGGGGGAGAGCATCAAGGTCATCTCCGGCCCGCTGTCCGACTTCACCGGCGAGATCGCCGAGATCAACGCCGAGCAGGGTCGCGTGAAGGTGCTGGTGTCCATCTTCGGCCGCGAGACGCCGGCCGAGCTGTCGTTCGACCAGGTCAAGAAGCTCACGTAGGAAGGCGCTCGCGGGCGACTGGCGCATGTCGCTGGTCATTCGCGTGCGCGGATGTATGATCCCGGGCCGCTCGAGACGGTCCCAGTCCGGAAGGTCACGCCACCATGGCGAAGAAGGTCCTGCAGGTCATCAAGCTTCACATCCCCGCAGGGGGCGCATCGCCGGCTCCGCCGGTGGGCCCTGCCCTGGGTGCCGCGAGCATCAACATCATGGATTTCTGCAAGGCGTTCAACGCCGAGACGCAGAACCTCGGCGGGGTCATCACCCCGGTGGAGATCTCGGTCTACGAGGACCGCTCGTTCTCGTTCATCACCAAGACCCCCCCGGCGGCCGTCCTCATCAAGGAGGCCATCAAGCTGCCGAAGGGCTCGCCGGAGTCGCACCGCACCAAGGTCGGCACCATCACGCGCGCCCAGCTGCAGCAGATCGCCGAGACCAAGATGCAGGACCTCAACGCGAACGACATCGACGCCGCCATCACCATGATCGCGGGCACCGCCCGCTCGATGGGCGTCACGGTGGAGGGCTAGGAATGGCGAAGCACGGCAAGCGCTACGACGACGCCAAGGCGCAGATCAACCCCGAGGGGAACTACCACCCCCTCGAGGCCTTCCGCCTGCTCGTCAGCCAGGAGGTCGCGCGCTTCGACACGACCGTCGAGGCGCACTTCCGCCTGGGGGTCAACGTCCGCCACGCCGAGGAGCAGCTGCGCGGCACCATCGCGCTGCCGCACGGCACCGGCCGCGCCGTCACCGTCGCGGTGTTCGCCGAGGGAGAGAAGGCGCGCGAGGCCGAGGAGGCCGGCGCGCAGATCGTGGGCGGCGAGGACCTCGTGAAGAGGGTGGAAGAGGGCTTCAGCGACTTCGACGTGGCCATCGCCACGCCCGACATGATGGGCGCAGTCGGCCGCCTCGGCCGCGTGCTCGGCCCCTCGGGCAAGATGCCCAACCCCAAGACCGGCACCGTCACCTTCGACGTGGGCAAGGCCGTCACCGACGTCATCGGCGGCAAGGTGGAGTACCGCACCGACCGCGCGGGCATCGTGCACATCGGCCTGGGCAAGAAGTCGTTCACGCCCGAGCAGCTCACCGAGAACTACGCCGCCATCCTGGACGAGATCATGCGCGCCAAGCCGGCCTCGACCAAGGGCAAGTACATCAAGTCGATCAGCGTCGCCCAGACCATGGGCCCCGGCATCGACATCGACCCGCAGTACACCCAGAACCTGCTCGAGGAGGCCACCGCCTAGGGGCGCGTCGCCGACACGGCATACCGACCGAAGATCACGGGGGCGCGCGCCGCGCGCCTTGAACCAGGGGGAGACCCCGACCCGCGTGAGGACGGAGCCACTTGGAGCATGCGGGGCAGCGCGCCCCGCGACGCCTCCTCCCGGCCCGCCCCCGCGCGGCCAGCAGAGGAGGAGGTGAGGAACTGAACAGGGAGCAGAAGGCAGAGGCCATCGCGGTGATCGCGGAGCGCCTCACCACCACTGACACCGTCATCGCGACGGCGTTCCATGGCCTGAGCGTCCGGGAGGTCGAGGACCTGCGCGGGAAGCTCCGCGAGGCCGACGCCCAGTTCCAGGTCGTCAAGAACACGCTGGCCCGTCGCGCATGCGACGAGACCGGCAAGGACGCCCTGCTCGAGTACCTCGAGGGGCAGACCGCGCTGGTCTGGGCCGCCGGTGATCCGGCCGCCATCGCGAAGGCCCTGAACACCTTCGCCAAGGCATCCGAGAACCGACTGACCATGAAGGGCGGCATCCTCGATGGCGCCCCGGTGTCGGCCGACGAGCTCAAGAAGCTCGCCGCGCTGCCGCCGCGCGACGAGCTGCTCGCCCGCCTGGTGCGCGGCGTCGCCAGCCCGCTGCAGGGCACCGCCACCGCACTGGGCAGCCTGCTCTCCGGCCTCGCCATCGCGCTGGGCCAGTACGAGGCGCAGCGCGCTGCCGAGGCCCCGGCTGAGGCCGCGCCCGCTGCCGAGGCCACTGAGGCCCCGGCTGAGGACGCCCCGGCTGACGAGGCCCCGGCTGAGGAGGCACCCGCCGCCGAGGCGGACGCCGAGCCCGAGGCCAGCACTGAGGACACCACCGAGGCCGAGCCGGAAGCGGCGGCCGATGACACCCCGGAGGCCGCGCAGGAGCCGGCAGCCGACGACAACGCGGACGCCGAGCCGGCTGCCGACGAGACCACAGAAGGAGACTGACCATGGCGATGACCACTGAGGAGTGGATCGACGAGCTCAAGGCCATTTCGGTGCTCGAGCTGAGCGAGCGCATCAAGGCGCTCGAGGAGACCTTCGGCGTGAGCGCCGCGGCGCCGGTCGCCGTGGCGGCTGCTCCGGCTGCCGGTGGCGGCGGGGGTGCCGATGGCGGCGGCGACGCCGACCAGGACTCCTTCACCGTCACGCTCGACTCCGCCGGCGACAAGAAGATCCAGGTGATCAAGGTCGTCCGCGCGGTGACGGGCCTCGGGCTCAAGGAGGCCAAGGACCTCGTGGACGGCGCCCCGGGCACCGTCAAGGAGGGCGTGGCCAAGGAAGAGGCCGAGCAGATCAAGTCGCAGCTCGAGGAGGCCGGCGGCAGCGTCTCGCTGTCGTAGCCCCAAGGCTGTTGCAGACGGGAAGTGCCTGACGCTTCCCGCGCATCCGGAGATGTCCTGAGCGGCCCGGGTGGCACCTTGCCACCCGGGCCGTTTGCTTTGCTGCGGTCGGAATGAAGCGCCTGCTCATGGGCATATCCGGCGTCGTGCTCGCGGCGTCGGCATCCGTGCCCGCCCTCGGGGTGGTGTCGCAAGGCACCTTCCGCATGGGGGCGGACGCGGCGTGGGCGCGCGGGATCGACGGCGCGGGCACCCGCGTGGCCGTGCTCGACATGGGCTTCGGCGGCCTTGACGAGTCGATCGCCGCGGGTGAGCTCCCGCCGCGTGACCAGATGGAGGTTAAGTCGTTCGACGCGGTGAACGGCCTCGAGGGACGCGACAACCTGGGCGCGCGCACCCAGCACGGCACGCGCATGGCCGAGATCGTGCGCGATGTCGCGCCGGGCGCCCGCCTGGTGCTCGTCAACTACGCCGACATCAACGGATTCCTGCAGGCCACCGACTGGATCGCGGCGAACGGGATCCCCGTGGTGAACCACTCCAACTCGATCCTCGGCGGTCCATTCGACGGCACCGGCATCCTCGCCCGCGCCGTCGACTCCGCCGCGGCGCGCGGCGTGCTGTGGGTCAACTCGGGCGGCAACTTCGCCGAGCGCCACTGGCGCGGCGTGCCCTCGCCGGCTGGCACCGAGCTGCTGATCGCCCCGCAGCCCGGCGAGACAATCGCCTTCGGCCTGGGATGGAACGACCCGGCGCTCACGGCGGTGCTCTCCGTGCAGCGCCAGCAGGCGGATGGCTCGTGGACCGAGGTGGCGGTGAGTGATGCCACCCGCCGCACGAAGCCGGTGGCGGTGGATGGCGGCGCGTGGCGCCTGGTGGTCACGCGCACGGCGGGACCCGATGCGCCGGTGGATGTTTTCTCGCGCACGGTCGGGTTCGGTGCGCTGGCGGTGGCAGACGGCAGCGTGGCCACGCCGGCGGATGCCGCGGGCGCGCTGGCGGTGGGCGCCGTGCCCTGGCAGGAGAGCGAGCCCGCGCGCTACTCATCGCGCGGTCCCACGCAGGACGGCCGGGCCAAGCCCGATCTCGTGGGCCCCACCTACGTGACGGCCAATGTGTTGTTCCCCGGCACGGCCGGCACCTCGGCGGCGTCCGCGCACGTGGCGGGCGTGGCCGCCCTGGTGCGTGATGAGCGCGCGGCGCTCGGCCAGCCCGTCGACGTGGCCTCGCTGCGCGCGGACATCACGAGCCGGGCGCGCGACCTCGGCACCGAGGGCCCCGATGCGGGAACCGGCGCCGGCATGGCCCGCTACGACGTCGTTCCCCCCCGCATCGGCGTCACCGCCTCGCCGGGGCTGAGGTCGACGGTGCGCATTCGCGCATTCGATGCCGGCACCATGCAGTCGGTGTCGCTCAGCGTGAACGGCCGGGCCATCCGCACGGCGCCGGGTCCGCATATGCGCCAGCAGGTGACCCTGCGGAAGGGGCGCAACCGGGTGGACGTGACGGCGCGCGACCTTGCGGGGAACGAGTCGGTGGTGCGGCGCGTGATCGTGCGCCGGGAGGCCCCGCGCCGATGACCCGCTCGCTCCGACTCATCGGCGCCGCGGCGCTCGCCGCCTGCGCGCCGACGATCCCGGCCGCGGCGTCCGCCGGCGCGCAGGTGCCGGTGCCCGTCACCGTCACGGCCTCGCCGGGAAGCACAGACGCCGTTGCCCACGCACTCGGGGCATCGTCGCTGCGCGTGGTGCGACGTGACGGCCGCGACCTGCAGGTGACGGCCTCGCCCGACCGCCTCGACGGCCTGCGCGCCATTCCCGGCGTGGCCGCCGCGCGCGCCGCGGGCGGCGGAATGGCCGAGACCGACCCCGACGACCCCGGCGCCGCGGTGGCGGCCAGCGGAGCGGTGCGCTCGGAGGGCTTCGAGCGGGTGGGAGCCGATGCGCTGCAGGCGCTCGCCGGCGACGGCGCGGGCGTCACGATCGCCGTGCTCGACCTGGGCTTCGGCAGCGCGCGAATCCCGTCCTTGCAGGCGAAGCGCGAACTGCCTCCCTCCGCGCGGCTCGAGACGCGCTCGTTCGACGCCACCTGGGGCCTCGCGGGGCGCAATGCCTATGGCAACGCCACCAACCATGGCGAGCTGGTGGCGCAGACGGTGTTCGACTACGCGCCGGCCGCGCAGTACGTGTTCGTCAACTACCACACCGAGCAGGACTTCCAGGCCGCGGTGGACTGGCTCATCCAGCGCCGGCCCGACGTGGTGGTTCACAGCAACAGCTTCATCGAGGGCCCGTTCGACGGCAGCGGGGCAGCGGCGCAGGCGGTCGACCGCGCGGCCGCGGCTGGGATCGCCTGGGTGAACTCCGCCGGCAACTACGCCGAGCGCCACTGGGAGGGCCAGTGGGCCGATGCCGACCAGGACGACGCGCTCGACTGGCCCACCACCCCGGGCTGGACCTTCCAGGTGGACGCCGGCAAGCCCATCACGTTCGCGCTCACGTGGGACCAGCCCGACGGCGCCGAGGTGACCGACCTCGACCTCGTGCTCGAGGAGCGCACCGCGGCCGGTGGCTGGTCTGAGGTGCGGGCATCGCGCGACTCGCAGGCGGCGGGCGCCCGTTCCTCGGAGCGCTTCACCGGCGTGCCCTCCGGCGATGGCGGCGAGTTCCGCGTGCGGGTGGTCCTGGCGGGCGGACCGCCGCCGCCGGGACGCATCACGCTCTTCTCGCGCGAGATCCCCATGGACGCCCTGGGCGACCCCGCGCCGGGCAGCGTCCCGACCCCCGGCGACGCGGATGGCTCGATCACCGTCGGCGCGGTGGACTGGACGAACAACGGCCTGAAGTCCTACTCATCCCGCGGCCCCACCGATGACGGTCGCATGAAGCCCGACATCACCGCGCCCACCAACACCCGCGTGCTCACCGCCACCGGCCCGCGCTCGGTGGGCGGCACGTCGAACGCCGCGCCGAACGCGGCGGGTGCCATCGCGCTCATCATCGCGGCCCGAAAGCGCGCCGGCGCGCCCGTCGACCTGGCCGGCCTCGGCGACATCGTCGCCACGCAGGCGCTCGACCTCGGCGTGCCCGGCCCCGACGACCAGTTCGGTGCGGGGCGGGTGCGGGTTGACGTCGACCCGCCGGAGATCGTCGTGACCCCGCGGGTGCCGCGCCTGGTGAAGAAGTTGCCGGTCCGGTTGGCCGGTTCGATCGAGGATGCCTCGCGCCTCACAGGATGGTCGGTGCTGGTGAACGGCCGCACGGTGGTGCGCAAGCAGGGGGAGACCTCGCCGGTCGCCGCGCTCGGACGTCGCTGGCTTCCCGACGGGCGCCACGTGGTGGAGCTGCGTGCGGGCGACTGGCCCGGCAACACGGGCGTTCGCAGCTTCCCGGTGCTCGTGGACACGCGCGCCCCGCGCATCCGGTCGTTCCGGATCGAGCGCGCGGGCCTGCAGCAGTCGATGCGTGCAGGCGCCGCCGTGGCGCGCCCGGCCCGCGCCGTCATGGTGGCCGACGATGTGAGCGCGTCGGTGCTTCGCATCTCCCTGGTGTCCGCGGACGGGCGCGAGGTTCGGCGCACGGCGCGATTCACGGGTACGGCCCGGCGCGCCGTGTCGCTGGGCGCGCTCGCGCCCGGGCGCTACACGGCCACGATCACCGCCTCGGATGCGGTGGGGCACACCCGCACCACCACCCGCACCCTCGCGCTCGGGCGCTAGTGACCGATCCCCGGGCGCTCCGCGGCCCGATTTCGCAATATTCCGGGCAGCGCGACGCAGCGCCGCTGAATCCTTCCCACGCCAACGAGGTATCTCATGCCGCTTGACCGCGAAGAGAAGAGCAAGCTGAGGGACATGGTCTCCCTCGCCAACAAGTCGAACGTGGACGATGCCATCGCCGCGGTGGAGGCCGCTCGTGCGACCCTCCCCGAGGACGACAAGGACTACGCGCGCCTCACGGGGTGGCTCGAGGACCTGTCCCACGTCGCCGGTGGCAAGGTGATCGGCCGCACGGGCGACCCGGGCAGCCAGCCGGACGGCATGGCCTAGGAAAAGGCCCGCCAGGGCCTGCCGGACTGCCTAGCTCCGGCGGGCCCGGGCCGCCTTCCCGGTGAGCAGGCGCTGCAGCCGCCTGGTCTCCGCAAGGGCATTCACCTGACGCCGGTCGGCCGCGCTCCAGTGGCCGCGGCGAAGCCGCTCCTCACGCCCCTCCCGGGCCTCCACCCAGCGCTCATAGCCCTGGATGAGCCCGTTGATCGCATCGGCCAGCTCGATGCCGGACGGCGTTGCCGTGAAGGGGCCGTCGTTGAGGGTCAGCCCGCGCTGGGGATCCCACGCCAGCTCGCCCGATCCGTCGCTGGCCACCACGCGCAGCGCCTCGGGACCCACGCGCACCTGCGCGCCATGCCATTCGCGCTTGAGTACGCCGCTTTCGACCGCCGGCCGGAACCCGAACGCGCGCAGGCGGCGTCGCTCCTGCGCCGTCGACCACACCTGGTGGGTGGAATCGAGCAGGGGCACGAGCCGCTCGGTGATCGCCGCGGTGCGATCGCCGTCCGCAGGGCCTGAGGCGTCACTGGCCACACGGTGAGTATGGCGGGAGTTCCGGGGGCGCGCCGTAACCCGGGCGTGCCCGGGCCGAACGTGTATGATGGCCGTTCCGCCGTCGCCGCCAATTGCGCCCAATGCCCGGCGCGGCGGCCTGCGGTGGACGCGTACGACGTGCCCGAACCGCTGCCCGCTCACATATTCCGCGTCTTCGCGCTTGCGGCGCCCGCTGCCGCATGCCCATACATCACCGAGCTCACGTCAGGAGGCTCTGCGACTTGAGCACGCCCACTGCCCGCCGCACCCGCGAGCGCCGATTCTTCTACCCCGCCGAGACGCAGGATGCCGCCGCGAGCATCCCCGACGTCCCGAATCTCATCGCCATCCAGCGCGCGAGCTTCGACTGGTTCCTGAATGAGGGACTCCGGGAGACCGTCGACGACATCTCGCCAATCCAGGACTTCACCGGCACGCTCATGGTGGAGTTCGGTCCCTACACCATCGGGGGCTGGGAGCCCGGCATGCCGTTCGATGAGATCATGCCGAACAACCCCATCAAGGAGTGCCGCGAGAAGGACCTCACCTACGCGGCCCCGCTCACGATGGAGGTCTCCTTCGTCAACAAGGAGACCGGCGAGATCCGCCGCCAGAAGGTCTTCATGGGCGACCTTCCGCTCATGACCGAGTTCGGCACGTTCATCATCAACGGCACCGAGCGCGTCATCGTCACGCAGCTCGTGCGCTCGCCGGGCGCGTACCTGATGGAGCCCAAGGACCGCGAGAAGCAGGTCTTCA
>CAIYRJ010000408.1 GCA_903928615.1 uncultured Actinomycetes bacterium
CGCGCAGCACCTCCTCGTGCACCTTCGTGAGCTCCCGGCACACGGCCACCGGCCGTTCCGCATCGTGTGCGGCGATGGCGGCCAGCAAGGCGCCCACGCGACGCGGGCCCTCGAACACCACCACGGGCTCGCCGAAGCGGTCGAGGCCCTGCACGAAGTCCCGCAGCTCACCGGCCTTGCGCGGCGCGAACCCGGCGAAGGCGTAGCCGGTGCCCGATGACAGCCCCGACGCCACGATCGCCGTCTCCACGGCGCCTGCGCCCGGGATGACCGTGACCGGCAAGCCGGCGTCCACGGCCGCGGCCACCACCCGCGCCCCGGGGTCGCTCACGCCCGGCATGCCGGCATCACTCACGAGCGCCACCACCGCGCCGTCGCCCATGCGCCGCACCAGGTCGGCTGCCCGTCGCGCCTCGTTGTGCTCGTGGGCCGGCACCATCGGCGCATCCGACCCCGACTGGCGCAGCAGCACGGCCGTGCGCCGGGTGTCCTCGCACGCCACCACGTCGGCCTCGCGCAGCACCTGTGCGGCACGCGGCGAGAGGTCGTCGAGCGTGCCGATGGGCGTGGCCACCACCACGAGCCGCCCGCTCACGCGCCCAGGCCCTCATGCGCCATCAGCGCCGCGCCCACCATGCCCGCATCCGGACCGAGCGCTGCCAGTTGGAGGGGCGCGCGCCGCGTGGGGGGAAGCGCGCGCTGCTGGTAGATGTCGCGTGCGGGCCCCAGCAGCAGCTCACCGGCCGCCGAGAGGCCGCCGCCGACCAGGATGATGTCGGGGTCGAAGGTGTTGGCCAGGGAAGTCACGGCGACGCCCAGCCACTCGCCGGCCGTGGTGACGATCGCCAGCGCCTCGGGGTCACCGTCCTTCGCGAGCGCGAGGCCCGAGCGGCTGTCGACGGCCCCCTCGGCGTGCAGCCTGCCAAGGGTCGTATCGGGGTTGGCATCCGCGAACGCGCGGAACTCGCGCCCGAGCGCGGTGCCGCTGCACATGGTCTCGATGCAGCCGCGGTTGGGGCAGCCCCCCTGGCAGGGCGGGCCGTTGCCATCCACGGAGATGTGGCCGAGCTCCGCCCCATGCCCGCGCCCTCCCCGGAACACCTCGCCCTCGATGATGAGCCCGCCGCCGATGCCCGTGCCGAGCGTGAGCAGCACCACGTTGTCGTGCCCCCGACCGGCCCCGAGGCGATGCTCGGCGAGGGCCGCCAGGTTGGCGTCGTTGTCGAGGAATACCGGCAGCCCCGCCACGGCTCCCAGGGCGCCCGCGGCGTCGAAGTCGTCCATGCCGGTGTGCACAGAATGCGCCACGCGACCCGTGACCGCGTCGATGGTGGCGGGCAGGCCCACGCCCACGGCATGCACGGGGTCGGGCGAATCGGCCGAGAGGTCGGCCACGAGGCCCGCGATGGCATCGATGATGGCCATTCCCCCGTCGGGAGTGGGGATCACCGTGGGCTGCGGGGGCACCAGATCGGGGCCGAGTCGCCCCGCGGCGATCTTCGTGCCACCGACATCCACGCCGATGACGCTCATATACCCCCCGCTCGCCGGAACACCCGTGGGCGACGGTACCATCGCCAGCCGATGCCGCCCCAGGGCAAGCCATATCGCCGCTTCAAGGCGCGCGGATCCGCGAAGTCAGCCGAGGGGCTCGAGGGCCTCCAGCAGCTGACCGA
>CAIYRJ010000409.1 GCA_903928615.1 uncultured Actinomycetes bacterium
CGCGCTCTTGACTACCTCTCGGCACGGCAGGACCCGACGACGGGAGCGGTGGGGCCCGAGGCCGGGCGTGCTGCGGACACCGCGTGGACGGCCATCGCGGTGGCCGGCGCGGCGGAGGCACCCGCGGCATGGGCGCGCGGCACGGCCACGCTGGCGTCGGCCGTGGGGGCGCTGCCCATGGACGCCACGGGCGACCTGCTGCGGCTGGCGGTGGCCCGGCGGGCCGCCGGCCTGGTGGATGCCGACCTGGCCGCGCGGGTCGCGGCCCAGCAGTCGGCGGACGGCGGGTTCCCCGGCGGCCCGATCGCCACCTCGTGGGGCATCCTGGCGTTGCGTGCCGTGGGCCGGGCCCCGGGCGACCCGGCTCTCACGGCGGCCGTGGGCGCCCTCGCGGCGCAGAGGGCACTCGATGGGGGATGGGCCACCGTGGTCGGCGCCCCGGCATCGGACGCCGTGGCCACGGCCACGGCGATCCAGGCCCTGCGCGCGGCCCGCATGCCCGTGGCCGACCCGGTGCTCGTCGGCGCCCGCGCCCGCCTGCTCGCGCTGCGTGATGCCGATGGCGCCTTCGCGCGCGCGCCGGTGCCCACGGCATGGGCGATCCTCGCGATCCGCGCCCTCGGCGAGCGCCCCGGCAGGGGCCCGTGGGCCCGGGGCGGCAGCCCGGTCGCGGCGCTGCAGCGCTTCCAGCAGGACGATGGCGGGGTGCGCGCCACGCCGTCGAGCGGCGCATCGGTGTTCGCCACCGCTGTGGCGGCGCTCGCGTGGTCGCGTGGCCTGCTGCCGGTGGCGCCGGGCACCGCCCGCACGCCCGATCGCGCCCCGCGGGTGGTGCGTCGCACTCCTGCGACCGGCGACGTGGTGCGCGGCGTGCTCTCCGTGCGGTACGTGGATGAGCGTGGCGGAACCGGCATCGACCCCGCGCGCACCACGGTGTCCGTGAACGGCGCCGACATCACGCGATCGGCGCGCATCACGCCTTTCACGCTCCAGTTGCGCCAGGCGGCGCTGCCCGCCGGGACCCTCGCGGTGAGCGTGGTGGTGCGCGATCGCGCGGGTCATGCGACGCGCTCGGAGTGGACCGTGGTGGGGAGCGGCTAGAATGCTGGCGTCGAGCACGACGACGGAGGACGCTTGATGATCACCCTCACGCCCGTGGCAGGGGACAAGCTCAAGGAGCTCATCGCGAACGAGGCCGAGCCCGGCTCGGGGCTTCGCGTGAAGGTCGTGCCCGGCGGGTGCTCGGGGTTCGAGTACGCCATGACCTTCGACAAGCCCGGCGAGGGCGACGAGGTGGTCGAGCAGCACGGCGTCCGCGTGATCATCGACCGCATGAGCGTGCCGTACCTCCTCGGGTCGGAGTTCGACTACGAGGAGGGCTTCCAGGGCGCGGGCTTCCGCATCAACAACCCCAACTCCACGGGGTCGTGCGGATGCGGCAAGTCGTTCACCGCCTGACGGCGTGAGCACGCCTGTCATCGCCGGGGCGGTCCGGACGCCCATCGGCGCGTTCATGGGATCCCTGGCACCGGTTCCGGCCACCGATCTGGGCGCCATCGCGATCCGTGAGTCGCTCGCACGATCGGGCGTGCCCGCCGACCAGGTGGACGACGTCCTGATGGGCTGCATCCTGCAGGCGGGCCTCGGGCAGGGGCCCGCGCGGCAGAGCGCGATCGCCGCAGGAATCCCCGACACCGTGCCCGCCACCACCATCAACCAGCTCTGCGGGTCGGGCCTGCGCGCGGTGGCCATGGCCGCGCAGGAGATCCGCGCGGGTGACGCCGAGGTGGTGGTGGCCGGCGGCATGGAGAGCATGAGCCGCGCCCCGCACGTGGCGTCCGTGAGGGAGGGGCGGCGCCTCGGTGACATGCCGCTTCGCGATACGCTCGTCGCCGACGGCCTCTGGTGCGTGCTCACCGACCAGCACATGGGCGGCACCGCAGAGGTGGTGGCCGAGCGCTTCGGCGTGAGCCGTGAGGACCAGGATGCCTTCGCCGCCGAGAGCCAGCGCCTGGCGGGGCTCGCCATGGAGCGCGATCACTTCCGCGGGCAGGTGGTGCCGGTGCCCGTTCCCCAGCGCCGTGGGGATCCGCTGCTCGTGGACCGCGATGAGCACCCGCGCCCCGACACCACCGCCGAGGGCCTCGCCGGCCTGCCCCCGGCCTTCCGGGATGGCGGCACCGTCACCGCCGGCAACTCCTCGGGCATCAACGATGGCGCTGCGGCCATGGTGGTGCTGGCCGAGGACCGCGCGGCGGACCTCGGCGTGCGGCCGATGGCGCGCATCGTCGGCTACGCATGGACCGGCATCGCCCCCGAGATCATGGGCTTTGCGCCCGTCGAGGCCGTGCGCCGGGCGCTGGATCGCGCGGGAATCGGCATCGATCGCGTGGAGCTCTTCGAGGTGAACGAGGCATTTGCCGCGCAGGCCGTGGCTGTGCAGCGCGAGCTCGGCATCGGCCGGGAGATCCTCAACGTGAACGGCGGCGCCATCGCGCTCGGGCACCCGGTGGGCGCATCGGGCGCCCGCATCCTCGTGACCCTCCTGCACGAGATGCATCACCGCGAGGCCCGCATCGGGGTCGCGGCGCTCTGCGTGGGCGGGGGGCAGGGGGTGGCGATGGTCGTGGAGTCGCTCGCCTGACGATGGGCCGGTCGCCGCGCCACGCCGAGGTGTGGCCGCCCCTCCACCGCCTGGGGCGCTCGGCGGTCATCGCATGGGCACGGGGGGTGAATGGCCTGGCGGTGGCGGGGCGAGCCAACGTCCCCGACAGCCGCGGCTGCCTCGTGGTGTGCAATCACCTGGCCGACCCGGACGGCATGTACGTGGGCGCCGCGCTGCCGGGGTGCCCCCGCGAGGTGATCCACCTGGTGACGTCGCGCCACCACGAAGGATCCCCGCTCGTGCGCGAGGTACTGCTCCGCCTCGGGCTCGAGCCGGTGCGCACCGACGGCAGCGAGATCGCGGCTCTCAGGCATGCCCGGCGGGTTCTGCAGCGCGCCGGCATCGTGGTGATCTACCCCGAGGGCGTCCCGGGCTACTCGGCACGGGTGCAGCCGTTCGCCCCGGGCGCGGGGTGGCTCGCCCTCACCCCCGGCATCGACGTGGTGCCGGCGGCCATCTGGGGCAGCCACCGCGTGATGCGTGGCGGCCTTCCGGTGGGCCACGGGCCCGTGCGGGTGGCGTTCGGGCCCGCGATGGGCATGGACGACCTCACGGGCCCGCGCGACGCCCGGGTGGGGGCTGCGGGCGCGCGCCTGCGCGCGGGCGTGCAGCAACTGGTGTCGGGGCTGGTGATGTCCGGGCCGTGAGGTGGGTCGCGCGCGCTTGACCCCGGGGGTGAGATACCCGAACATCGCCCGAGGGGGGTTGTCCACCCCTGCGACGCTATGGCGACCGATGCCCCGGACACCAGCATGAGCACCGCCGCATCCGGCGCCGCCGCCGGGTATCGCCGCCGCGCGATGCTGGTGGAGGATGACGCCTTCACGCGGGCCCTTCTCGCCGAGGTCATCACCGGCGCGGGATTCGAGGTGCGGGAGTGCACCTCGGCGCGGGAGGCATCGCGGTCGTTCGACGACTTCGATCCCGACGTGCTGGTGGTGGACATCCAGCTCGAGCAGCCGCCCAACGGCGCCCAGCTCGCGCAGGCGCTGCACGCCCGTGCGCCCTACCTGGGCATCGTGGTGGTGTCGCAGTACCCGAGTCCGGAGGCGGCGCGCATCACGAGCGGCCTGCCTCCGGGTGCGGCATTCGTGCACAAGGGCGAGGTGGAGTCGTCGAAGGTGGTGCTCCGGGCCATCGAGTCGGTGCTGTCGGACGATCTCGATCCCGTGCGGCAGACGGCATCGGTCGACCCGGGCGCCATCGCGCGCTGCTCGGCGAACCAGGTGGAACTGCTGCGCATGATCGCGCTCGGCTACTCCAACGAGCGCATCGCACGCGAGCGCGGCACGGGCCTGCGCGCCGTGGAGCAGTTGATCCACCGCACCTACGCGCGACTCGGCCTGCCCGGGGACTCCGAGGCCAATGCCCGAGTGCTGGCGGTGCGCGCGTACGTGACCGCATTCGGCATGCCGGCCCCCGAGCGGTGAGAACCCTCCGCCGCATCGGCGGGCCCAACGCGATCACCGCGTGGACCTTCGGACTCACGTTCCTCGTGTTCGTCGTGGTGAGCCTGGTGCCCAGCGTCCGCGATCAGTTCATCGGCACGCCGTCGCAGAGGCTCCTGCTGGCCACGCTGGGGACGCTCGCGGGCTTCGTGGTGCTCGCCGTCGCGGCGCTCACGGTGCTGCGGCCGGGCGCGCGCGCGAGCCGGCCGGCCACCGCGATCATCGTCTTCGCCGTGGCGGGGGCCGTGCAGGCGCTGGCGATCGTCGGCCTGCGCGATGCCATGGACCTCGAACCGGTCGACTCCATCACGCTGGTCGTCACGCGGGCGGTGGCCGGGGTCATCTGGCTCGCGGGGATCGCCATCGTGGTGGACA
>CAIYRJ010000410.1 GCA_903928615.1 uncultured Actinomycetes bacterium
CCCTCGGCCTCGGCCAGGTCATCCACACGCCGGTCGCGCACGTGCAGGGTGGTCACCTCGGAGATGAGCCGCCGCGTGATGGAGTCGAGGATCCCCGTGTCGAGCGAGGGCGCCACGAGGTCGTCCCCCTCGAGCCACACGAAGCTGGCAACGGGGCATTCGAGAACGCCATCGGTGTCGGCGTCGATGAGCAGCGCGGTGTTGGCCCCGGCCTCCCCGGCAAGGCGCTGCGCCTGCATGTTGGCGGCGTAGCTCAGGGTCTTCGATGCGATCAGCAGCGGTGTGACGCGGTGCGCGACCGGCAGCACCGACCAGCCCTCGGGGGCATCCGGGAAGAGCGCCTCCTCGCGCAGCACGCGGTGCCCGGAACGCGTGAGCATCACGCGCAGTGCGCAATCCGGCGCGGATGTGACGGCCGAGAAGCGCTCGATCTCGTCGCGGATCAGGTCGCGGTCGAACACCAACCGCACCATGTCGGCCGACCGCTCCATGCGATCCAGGTGCGCTTCGAGGGTGCGTGCGCGGTGTCCGTAGAGGCGCAGGCCCTCGAACACCCCATCACCACGGACCAGGCCGTCGTCCAGGGGCACGCGCGGCACCTCGCCGGCACCCATAAGCACGCCATCAACCATCACGCGCATCTCGCTCATGCGCCGATTGTGCCGCAAAACCGGGAAATCCGCATTACGGGAGGTGCGAGGGGGCCGCAACCGACGAGGACCGCCCCGATGCAGCGCCAAGGAACCACCGTGGATAAGTACTCCAACGCCTTCGCTAAGTTGTGGCACCGGATGCCCCTGACGCCGCTCACAACGGCCGCCGGCCTCGCATGCGCCTGCGCCCTCGTGCTCTCCTCGCCCGCGCTTGCCCAGCAGCCGCCCGCGCCGGGCACGCCCACCCCATCACAGCCGCCCGCCGGGCAGGTACCGCCGGTTGCGCCCGCCACCCCCTCCCCCACGTCGCCGGTGCCCGTGGATCCCACGGCCCAGCCCGTGCCCCAGCCCGTGGCCCCGCAGGTGCCCGCTCCCGCGGCTCCGGCACCCACGGCGCTTCGCCCTGGAGCCAAGGGGGCGCCGGTCGCGAGCCTGCAGCGCGCGCTGCGCAAGCGCGGCATCCGCGTGAAGGTGAGCGGCACCTATGACGCCCGCACCCGAGCCGGGGTGCGCACGCTGCAGCGCCGCATCGGAACACGGGCCACGGGAATCGCCGACGCCGCGCTGCTCAAGCGACTCGGCGTCACCGTGCGTGCCGTGGCGGGAGCCCCCACGCCGGTCGGTGAGCGCGCACCCGACGGGTCGTTCGATGAGTACCCCGTTCCCGAGCCCAATGACGCCACGCCATCCGCGGCCGGATTCATCTGGCCCGCGAACGGCGTGGTCAGCTCACCGTACGGGCCCCGGTGGGGTCGCATGCACGAGGGCATCGACATCGCCGCCCCCGCCGGACGGCCCATCCGGGCAGCCAAGGCGGGCGTGGTCACCACCGCGGCCCCCGAGGGCGCCTACGGGAATCTCGTGGTGCTCGATCACGGCAACGGCGAGACCACCCGCTACGGCCACATGAGCGCCTTCGGCGTCACCAAGGGCCAGGTGGTGGCCATCGGCCAGGTCATCGGCCAGATCGGAAGCACAGGCCGATCCACGGGCAACCACCTGCACTTCGAGATCCGCATCAATGGGGTCGCGATGGACCCCCGGCTCTACCTCTAGGCGCCGGACCTCAGCGGGTCGGTGGTGGCGATCGGCAGCACGATGCCGAGCACGTACCAGTCGCCGCGCACGCCGCCCGTGCGGAAGTCGGACAGCCCCGCCATGCGGGTGTCGGCATCGGGATAGATCATCACCATCGCCGACGGCCTGCGCTCAAGCCCGGCCGCCAGTTCGTCCGGCAGGCCGAGCACGACCTCCATCTCCACCTCGATCGGCGCCGTCATCGATGCGATGGCCACGAGATCCTCGCCGCGGCGCTCCACCCGCGCGGTGCCCTTGGTGCCGTCGGCGTCGTCCCACAGGGGTTCGAGCCCGGGATGGGCATCGCGAGCGAGCTGCCCGTGCACGAGGGCCGGTGACTCCGGCCTCTGCATGAGGATGATGTCGGGGTTGTCCAGCTGCACGCGAATCGGCTCGTCGCTCATGCGGCAACTGTAGACGGGGCGCGCCACGTGCGGCGCGGACGTCTAACGTGGCGCCCATGGCGGATGCCCCGGCTGATCGCGAGGCACTCGAGGTGCTCCTCGGGCACCCCGTCGACGTGGTGCTCCCCCCCACGCCGGACTGCGATGCCCGGGTGGCCGTCTCGCGCACGGATGCTCCCGTGAGGGTGCGGGCCGCCTGGGTGTCCGATGCCGGGGACGTGGTGGCCCGCCTCGGGTGCCCGCCCGGGGTACCGAGCCCCGTGCGCCCCATCATCGCCACCGTCTGCGAGGTGTCGGCGGACGGCGTGTCCGACCGCCTCCTGCTCGGCCGGGCCACGTCGGGGGTCGCAGCCGTGCGCGCTGCGATGCCCGACAGCGATGGCGTCGACGTACCCGTGCACGGGGAGGGCATCGTCGCCGGGCGCATTCCCGCGGGCCCCGTGCCCATCGCACTCGATGCCATCGCGCCCGACGGCGAGTCGATCGGCCGGCTCATGCACTCCGGGATCACCGAGATGGCACTTGTCGCCGGGCGCATCGAGGGGCGCCTCGGCGCCACGCACGGCATGGCCGCCGGCTTCGGCGCCGGCGATACCGTGGAGTCCCTCGAGGTTGCCCAGTTGGAGGCGGGCTACACGGCGCTGCTCCCGGCTTGGCTTCCGGACGGCTTCGAGATGACCACCGTGCGGGTGGAGCCCGAGGCCGCATACCCGTTTGCCCCGCCGTCGATCGCCGTCGCGTGGGCACCCGGCGAGACCGATGCGCGCGTGCTGCTGCGCCAGTGCCCCGGCCCGCTGGCGTCGCCCGAGACCCCCGACGAGCGTGGCGTCGAGGTGGACATCGCGGGCGTTCCCGGAGTCATGCGCGCCAGGGGAATGGCCTTCCTCGTGTGGGAGCGCGGCGACCGGGCCTTCGGGCTGCAGGTGCGCGGCACGGGCGACCCCGAGGCCGATGCCCTGGCGATCGCCGAGTCGATCCCGGCGTCGCCGGGCCGGATGCCTTAGCCTGCAGGCATGGCCGAGTCGTACTCGCACATCGCCTGCTGCCTCGACGGATCGCCCGCCGGCGATGCCGCCCTCGCCGCCGCCATCCGCACCCGCTCGCTCGGCGACGGCGCGCTCACGCTCGTGCACGTGATGGAGCCGGGCGTGTCGGCGTACACGAGCTACACGACCGGCGAGATCGACGAGGACATCCATGACGCCCGAGCGTGGATGGAGCAGATGGTCGCCCTCGCACCGGGCTCCGAGGGCATCCTCCTCGAGGGGCACCCCGCCACGGCGACGGTCGACTGGGCTCGCGGGGCGGGCGTCGACCTGCTCGTGGCCGTGCGCCATCGCGGGGCGGTCGAGCACCTGCTGCTCGGCAGCTTCGCCCAGCACCTGGCCTACAACGCCCCCTGCACGGTGATGCTCGTGCATCCGCCCGGCGACGCCGGGTAGGAGCGGGGCCCCCGGCGGCGAAGGAGACCCCCGGAACCACTATCCGGAGGGACCATGGCCGTCCACGCACTCCCCGCCCCTGTGCGGGTCCACATGCTCAGCCCGCTCACGTTCAACGACGCCCAGGAGATCGGCGACCAGATCAAGGCGGGATCCCCGGTGTTCCTCGACCTGCGCTCGGTCGACCGCGAGCTCGAGGAGCGCCTGCGCGACTTCTGCGCCGGCCTCGCAGCCGCGCTCGAGGGCTCGGTGAGCGACGTCGCCCAGGGGATCGTCTTCGTCGCCCCGCACGGCGTCACGGTGTCGCGCGGCGAGGTGCAGTCGCACGCCCCGTCATCGCACCGCGAGTCGTACTATGACGCCATGGACGCCGACGTCACGCCGCTCTTCAGGAGCATGTCCGCCTGACCGCGCCCCTGCAACCGCTGGTCATCCTCTATGACGGCGATTGCAGGTTCTGCCGTGCCTTTGCCCAGATCGCCCGGCGGGCCGCCCGCCCGCCGGGCATCAGGCTCCTCCCCTTCGACGACCCGCGCGCGCGGCGGATCCTCGAGGTGGTCCCCGAGGACGTCAGGCATGAGTCGGTGCACGCCGCCGACGACCGGGGCCTGGCCTCCGCCACCGAGGCATTCCGGCTGATCCTCACCCGGCTGCGCGGGGGAGGCCTGCTGCTCGCCACGGGCCTCTACCGCGTCTACCCCTGGGTTGCGCGCAATCGCAGCCATTTCGGGCGCTTCGTGCCCGACCTGCCACGGCCGCCCGTGGCGTAGCCGCTAGCCCTGCCCGGGGTGCCTGCGGGCCACGTAGTCCTCGACGAACAGCAGGCTCTCCCCCGCCCGGCGCACCACCTGCAGCAGCTCGGTCATGGTCGCGACCTCCTCCACCTGCTCGGTCACGTACCACTGCAGGAACGCCTCGGTCGCGGGGTCGCGGTGCTCGCGCGCCAGATGCACGAGGTCGTCGATCCAGCGCGTGACCTGCTCCTCCTGGGCCAGCGCAGCCGCCACGAGCGCCTCGACCGACTCGAATGCGCCCACCGGGGGCTCCTGCCCGGGGATGTCCACCGGGCCACCCGTGTCGAGGACGTACCGGAAGATCTTCATGGCGTGGCCATGCTCTTCCTCGGCCTGCCGCGCGAAGAAGCCCGACAGCTCGGGAAGCCCCTGGTCCTCGAGCCACGCGGACATGGCGAGGTACTGGAAATGGGCTGCGAACTCGCGGCCCATCTGCGTGCAGAGAGCCATGCGAACGGCGTCATCAGGCGTCATGTGGCGGTCATCCTCCGGGTCGTGATGGATCGAGTGTATGCGGCGGGGCCAGGCGCTTGTGGTGCCCTCGTCACGTGGATGGGTCGCGTCCCTCGGCTCGCAGGCGCTTGGCCCGCTCCGAACGCGTGGCGCCCACGATGATCACCGTGAGGGGCACCGCCCAGAAGACGCCGTAGAGGAAGCCACGCCCGTTCGGCTGGTTCAGCAGCGCGATGTGCGCCAGCCACAGCACGATCGTCGACAGCACGAAGGCGATGAGGATCTGCACCCCCACGTGCAGCTCCTCCCACTTCACGAGGACGGATGGCCGTTCGTTCACCGGCGGGAGGATACGCCCCCGGCTACCGTGCGGCGCATGAACCGCGACGACGCCTGGAGCCGGCTCAACGAGTGGATGGGCACCCTCGCCGACCTCGACGGGGCCGCCGCCGTGCTCGAGTGGGACCGCGAGACGATCATGCCGCCAGGGGCCGCCGAAGCCCGCGGGGCGCAGCTGGCCACGCTGGCCGGCCTGAGGCACCGCCACCTCCTCGACGGGTCGGTATCGGATGCCATCGATGTGGTCGCCGGGTCCGACGACCCGTGGCAGGCTGCGAGCGCCCGCATCGCCGTGCGCGAGCGGCAGCGTGCGGAGCGCGTCCCGGAGTCTCTCGTGCGTGCCCTTGCGGAGCAGTCGTCGCGCAGCGTGGCCACGTGGGCCGACGCGCGTCCCGCGGGCGACGTGGACGCATGGCTTTCCGAGGTGGGCCCGCTCGTGGCCCTCACCCGTGAGCAGGCAGCCGCACTCGCCGATGGCGGCGACCCGTACGACGCGCTGATCGACCTCTACGAGCCCGGCACCACGTACGCCATGCTGGATCCCGTGCTCGCCGATCTCGCCGAGCGGGTGCGGCCCCTCGTCGACGCCCTCGCGGGCACCGGCGGCCCGGCCCTCCCGACCGGCCCCTGGGACGAGGACGCCCAGATGGCCATATCGCTCGAGGTTGCGCGGGACATCGGCTTCGATGAGCGACGGGGCCTCGTGGGGCGCACGGCGCACCCCGTGACGATGGGCCTCGGAGCAGGTGACACCCGGCTGTCCACCCGCGTGGATGTGACCGAGCCCCTCTCGTGCATCATGGCGCTGCTTCACGAGGGCGGGCACGCCCTGTACGACCAGGGCATCCCCGAGGAGCGGCGGCGCACACTCGCCGGCGACGCGCCGTCCCTCGGGGCGCATGAGAGCCAGTCCCGCTTCTGGGAGAACCACGTGGGCCGCACGCCCGAGTTCTGGGAGGCCCTCTCCCCATCCATGGCAGCGGCCTTCCCCGAGGCCGCCGCGGGCCTCGCGCCCGCCGATTACGTACGCGCGCTGAACCGCGTGGAGCGCCAGCCGATTCGCGTGGAGAGCGACGAGGTCACCTACGACCTCCACATCGTCCTGCGCACCCGCCTGGAGCGGGCCATCATCACGGGGGACATGGAGGTCGCGGACCTGCCGGATGCCTTCGACGCGGGGCTCCACGAGCTTCTGGGCGTCACGCCCGCGACGGCGGCACAGGGGGCCATGCAGGACATCCACTGGGCTGCGGGCATCTTCGGGTACTTCCCCACCTACACGCTCGGCAACCTGTACGCGGCCCAACTGGCCGAGGCGGCGGAGGCCGCGGTGGGACCGATCGGCGCCGTGCTGGCCGAGGACGGTCCCGCTCCCCTGCTTGCGTTCCTGCGCGAGCGCGTGCACGGGCACGGGCGGGTGATGGAGACGCCGGAGCTCATGCGGCAGGCGACGGGCAGCGACCTCTCGGCCGACCCGTTCATCGCCCACCTCGAGCGCACCTACTCCTCGACGTCCTCGCTGTCGTAGGAGACGAGCGAGAGCACGTCGTAGCCCGCGAGGCGGTCCCTGCCGGGCAGGAAGGTGAGCTCCACCACGAAGGCGACGCCGGCCACCTCGCCACCGAGCTCCTCGACGAGCTGGCACTTGGCCGCTGCGGTGCCCCCGGTGGCGAGGAGGTCGTCGTGCACCAGCACGCGCTGCCCGGGCCTGATGGCATCGCGGTGCAACTCGAGCACGTCAGTGCCGTACTCGAGGTCGTACTCGCGGCTGATGACCTCATACGGCAGCTTGCCCGGCTTGCGCGCGCAGGCGAACCCGCACCCGAGGGAATGCGCGATCGCGCCGCCCAGGATGAAGCCGCGGGCCTCCGCGCCCAGCACCACGTCGACCTCCCGCGGCCGCGCCCAGTCCGCGATGCCGTCAACGCACGCCGCCAGCCCCTGGGGATCCTCGAAGAGGGGCATGAGGTCGTAGAAGAGGATGCCCGGCTTGGGGTGATGCGGGATGCGACGGATCGCTCCGTCGATGTCGTAGCTCATGAGGCTCCCGGCTATGGGGTGGGAATGGACGAGACCACGCGGCGAAGCTCCTGCACCAGGATCAGGTCGCGCACGTGCGAGGCCAGTGCCGCCAGCGACTCGAGCGACTCCACCGACTCGGCGCGCCGCTCGGGATTGGGCGATCGCAGGCCTGTGGACAGCACCTGCTCGAGGAGACCGGCCTCGCGCTCCGCGGCCATCTTGAGGGTGCGCAGGTGGCGCGGCTCAAGGCCGTAGGCCCTCAGCTCCACCGCCGCCTTCACCAGCTCGAGGTCGGTGTCATCGAGGTCGTCCGTGCCGCTGATCAGCCCGTACTGGTCGAGGCTGCGCACCAGGTCGGCGTCGGCGCCGGACGCCGAGAGCACCTCGACGATCCCGTGGCGCTTGCCGTCGCGCGGCCCCGTGAGGTTCTCCCCCTTCAGCCGCCGCGACTGCTTCGCCGCGGCCACGGGCCCCGTGCGCATGGAGTCGAGCTCCTCGCGGATCACCTTCAGTGGCAGGAACTCGTCGCGCTGCAGCCGGAGGATCGTGCGAAGGCGCTCGACGTCCTTCGGGCCGTACACGCGGTAGCCGCCGCTGGTGCGACGGGGTGTGACCAGATCGCGGTCCTCGAGGTAACGGATCTTCGAGATGGAGAGATCCGGGAACTCCGGGCGCAGGGCGTCGCAGACCGCGCCGATGGTCATGCCCGCAGCGTGATCACCATCGTCCGGCCCGAGGAGCTCGGTCTGGACGCCCGTGCTCATCATGCGATGAAGACCAGCCGGAACTTGCCCACCTGCACCTCATCGCCGTCGGCGAGGATCTCCGGGGTCTCGATGACGCGCCGGTTCACGTACGTGCCATTGGTGCTTCCGTCGTCCACCAGCACGAACCCCGCCGGCTCCTCGCGCACCTCGGCATGCGCGCGCGACACCGTGATGTCGTCGAGGAAGATGTCGCACTCCGGGGAGCGTCCGATCGTGGTGACCGGCTTCGCCAGGGGGAAGAACTCCCCCGTGCGGCCACCCTGCAGGCGCACCGCGAGGGCGGGGCCCAGGCGCGGCACGGGGCCCGGGGGCGTGGCTCCGAGCTCCATCGGTGCCTCGATCGGACCGGTGGCCTGCGTCTGCATGGCGGGGTCGGGCAACGAGCCCCCGCAGACGCCGCAGAAGCGGTCGCCGTCGGGGCGCTGGGCCCCGCATGCGGGGCAGGTCACCACTGATCACTCCGATGCGACGCGTGTGCGGACACGGGACTCCCGGTCGAGGGCGGTCCACACTAGTCGCGCCGCGCCAAACCCTCAAGTAGTGGTTGAGGTCATCTCCCCTGCACGTTGCGCCCTCACGCGTCCGACGGCGATCGCCACGTAGTTCAGGAACGTCAGCACCGACAGGCCCACGGCGCACCAGAAGACGGTGTCCACCCACGTGGCGGAGATCGCGAGGCCCACGGCCACGCACCCCATGTTGAACCCGGAGGACACCTTTCCCGCGAAGTCGATCTCCATGAGGATTCCCCGGCGGGCAAGCCACGCGAAGCCGGCGATCGAGGCCACATCACGCAGGAGGATGATGGTCGGCGC
>CAIYRJ010000411.1 GCA_903928615.1 uncultured Actinomycetes bacterium
CCGCTCGACGAGCCGGTGACCAAGGCCATCGAGGACAACGGCCTCGTGGTGGCCGCGGTGCTCTCGGGCAACCGCAACTTCGAGGGCCGCGTGAGCCCGCACGTGAAGGCGGCCTTCCTGGCGTCGCCGCCGCTGGTGGTGGCGTTCGCCCTCGCCGGCCGCGTGGACATCGACCTCACCACCGAGCCCATCGGCACGGGCAGCGACGGCCAGCCGGTGATGCTCGCCGACATCTGGCCCTCGGCCGACGAGGTGCGCGAGATCGTGGAGAGCACGATCGACGCCGACCTGTTCAAGGAGTACTACGCGTCGGTGTTCGACGGCGACGAGCGCTGGCGGGCCATCCCGGTGCCGGCCGGCGACACCTACGCCTGGGACGCCGACAGCACCTACGTGCAGCTGCCCCCGTTCTTCGACGGCCTCACGCCGGACGCCCCGGGCGTCACCGACATCGTCGATGCCCGCGCGCTCGCCGTGCTCGGCGACTCGGTCACCACCGACCACATCTCGCCCGCCGGCGTGATCCCGGTCAACTCGCCCGCCGGTGAGTACCTCATCAGCAAGGGCGTGGAGCCCCGCGACTTCAACTCGTTCGGAAGCCGCCGCGGCAACCACGAGGTGATGATGCGCGGCACCTTCGGGAACATCCGCCTGCGCAACGCGCTGGCCGGTGGCAAGGAGGGCAACTGGACCGAGCACGTGACCACCGGCGAGGTCATCCCGATCTACGACGCCTCCATGCGCTACCAGGCCGACGGCATCCCGCTCGTGGTGCTGGCCGGCAAGGAGTACGGATCGGGGTCGAGCCGCGACTGGGCGGCCAAGGGCACGGCGCTGCTGGGCGTGCGGGCGGTCATCGCGCAGTCGTTCGAGCGCATCCACCGCGGCAACCTCGTCGGAATGGGCGTGCTGCCCCTGCAGTTCCTCGAGGGCGAGTCGGCCGAGAGCCTCGGCCTGTCGGGCCACGAGACCTTCAGCATCCGGGGCCTCGCCGACATGGAGCCGCGCGCCATCCTCACCGTGGAGCTCGGCGACGGCCGCCAGTTCCAGGTGCAGAGCCGCATCGACGGCCCCAACGAGATGAACTACCTGCGCAACGGGGGCATCCTCCCCACGGTGCTGCGCCGCCTGTACAAGGAGAGCACGGCCGCATGACCCCGGTGCCAGGCACGTAACCGAAGGGCCCGCTCCGGCGGGCCCTTCGCGTTTCGGGGCCGCAGAGCGTGCTTTACTATCATCGTTGAAAGTAAAGGAGCGCGGATGCCGGTCATCTCGTCGAAGAACCAGGTCACCCTCCCGGTCGAGGCCCTCAGCGCCGCCGGACTGACATCGGGCGACGAGGTGGTGATCAACGCCACCGCCGACGGGCGCATCGAGATCTCCACGCCCGAGGCCTTCGTCGAGCGCTTCGCGGGCATCTTCGACGCCGGGGTCTACCCGCCCGGCTACCTCGAGGGCCTGCGCGCCGAGTGGGACTGATCGTCCTCGACGCCGATGTGCTGATCGCGATGCTGAATCGCGATGACCCCCAGCACCGCAAGGCGCGCAGGCGGATACTCGACGCGCTCACCGGGTACTCCGCGCGGGCGGTGAGCGCCATGACCCTGGCCGAGATCATGGTGGGACCCATCGCACGGGGCGATGCCGAAGCCGCGGATGCCCGGCGCTTCATCGAGGGCCTCCGCGCCGAGGTGGTGCCGCTCGATGCCGATCGAGCCCGTCATCTCGCCGCGGTGCGTGCGCGCACCGGGCTCAAGATGCCGGATGCCTGCGTGCTCGCCACCGCACTCGAATTGCGGGGACGCCAGCCCGATCCGGTGTCCATCGCATCGTTCGACAGGAAGCTGCTCGCCGCGTGGCGGAGCCTCAGCCGCGCCTCTCGGTTAAGTGCCTGACACCGGGGTTGGGGCCTGCGCCGATCGGGACGGGATCGGCCCAGAGTGTCCTCGTAGCGGTACAATGATCCGGGTCATCGCCGTCTCCCTGGGCGAGAAACCGACATGAGACCCCACCGGCTGGCAACTACCGCGGCACTGGGTGCCTGCATCGGCGCGCTCACCATCTGCGCCTCGAGCGCACAGGCTGTGATCAACAGTTGCACCGGGGTCGGCACTACGTTCGCAGGTGGCGCGGGCACCACGGCCAGCCCGTACCAGGTGGCCACGCCCGCCCAGCTCGCGGGCATCACCAGCGGCTACCGGGCATGCGCCTTCATCCAGACCGCGAACATCGACATCTCAGGCGGGCAGTGGACGCCCATCGGCGCCACATCCGGCAATGCGTTCACGGGCACCTACGACGGTCAGTCCCACACGGTGAGCGGGCTCACCATCTCGCAATCGGGCAGCGATGGAAACGGGCTCTTCGGGTTTACGAATGGGGCGACGATCTCCAACATCACCGTCTCCGGCGTGATGATCGACACGTACACGAACGCGTCGTACCGCCAGAGGAAGAACGGCGCACTCATCGGCATGGCGACCGCAACTGTGGTCACGGGCGCCCATTCGACCGGCTCTATCGATGGACATGAGGACAACGGCGGCCTCATCGGGGTGGCCTCGGGCGCGACGATCTCATCGTCGTCGTCATCCGCGACGGTCGCGGGGCACGGATGGGACTCCGGGGGGCTCGTCGGCGCCAGCAACGGCGCCACCTCCATCAC
>CAIYRJ010000412.1 GCA_903928615.1 uncultured Actinomycetes bacterium
CGCCAGCAGCGCGACGCCGCCGCACGCGAGCGCGCCGCGCAGCGCAGCGGGTCGGGCACGGGCACGGGCGCACCCAACAGCTCCTCCGCCACCTCGAGCAGTTCCCCATCACGTCAATCAGCCCCCGCCGCGACGCCCGCGGCGCAACCGCAGTTGGAGTTCGGACCATGACCACCCCGCCACGCATCACCCGTCCGCGCGCGCTGGCGCGCATCGCGATCGCCATCGCCTCCACCGGAGGAATGGGCCTCGCCCTCGCCGCCGCGCCGGCAGCGCTCGCCACCGACGGCAACCTCTACCCGCAGGGCTCCGGCCCCTTCACCACCGGCTCCATGCTCTCGGCCAGCCAGCCGAGCGCCGCCGTGGTGCAGCTGAACGCCCCCGCCACGACGGCGGCGCCCACGGGCACGCAGTTCTCGATGGGCTGGGGCTGCCCGGTGCCGGGGAGCGAGATCGCCTCGGTGCAGTGGAGCGCCCTGCGCTACGCCGCGGCGTCCAGCGCCGGGCTGCAGGTGCTGGCCAACGGCCAGCGGGTGTGGGCCGAGGGCGACGTCGGCATGCCGCAGTCGCCCGCCGGCGGTCGCGGCTACGGCCTGGGCCTTCCCGGCGGCACGTGCGACGTGAAGCTCGAGCTCACCCAGGGCGAGCGCCGCCAGCAGCACGCGCGGGTGTGGTGGATCGGCGGCACGGGGGCGGTCATCCGCGACGTCGCGCCGCCCAGCGCCCAGGTGGTGAGCACGCCCCCGGGCTGGCTCAACGCGTCCACGGGCGCGGCGCGCATCGGCTGGCAGGCGGCCGACAACTTCGGCAGCGACGGCATCACCGGCCAGCGCGTGCAGGTGGCCGGCGAGACCCGCTGGTCGGGCGCGCCGGGGCAGGGCCAGCACGCGGCGGATGTGTCGCTGGCCGGCCTGCCCGACGGCGCGCACGCCGTGCGCGTGGAGGTGGATGGCGACGGCACGGGCGGGGCGGCATCGGAGAGCACGATCCGCATCGATCGCAGCGCGCCCGATGTGGGCGAGCCCGAGGTGGCCTACGCGCCCGGCAGCACGCGCGGGCAGGTGGCGTTCTCGGCCACCGATGCCACCAGCGGCCTGCAGTCGGCGCGGGCAGAGGTGAACACCATGATGACCGGCGCGGCCACCGGCACCTGGCTGCCCGTGGCCAGCGTGGGCGCCACCGGCGCCGGCCAGCGCATCACCCGCGCGGTGGGCGCGGGACTCGCCGACGGCCTGCATGCCTGGCGCGTGGTGGCCACCGACCAGGCGGGCAACGCCACCGAGCAGCTCGCCCCCGACCACCTCGTGGTGGACACCCAGCCGCCGCGCATCAACCTGCAGCCCATCCCCCCGGAGTGGACGTCCGTGCTGCCGCTGCAGATGACCCTGAGCGACAACCTCGACCAGCTCATCGGCCTCGGCGACTTCGAGGCCGAGATCAACGCGGCGGGCGACGGCAGCACGCGGGGCGAGTGGATCCCCATCGCGCAGGAGGCCCTCGCCCCCGGCTACACGCACATGCAGGTGCCGCTCACCGGCATGGCCGACGGCGTGCACGTGGTGCGCCTGCGGCTGCGAAACGGCGGCCCCTTCGCCCAGACCCTCGTGACCAGCCGCATGGCGCTGGTGCGCACCGACCTCACGCCGCCCGACGTGGCGCGCGCGGCGCTCACCACGCAGCCCGACGGCAGGGTGAGGATGACCTGGGCCGGCGAGGACGCCCGCTCGGGAGTTGATCGCGTGCGCCTGCAGTGGCTCGACGGCTGGACCTGGCGGATGGTCACCCAGTTGCCGGCGTCCGACGGCAGCGGCATCGCCACCATCGACCCCGACCTGCTGCCAGACGGCGCCACGCGCCTGCGCGTGCAGCTGGCCGACGCCGCGGGCAATGCGCGCGCCATCGAGGTGGATCCGCCCGTGCGGCGGCCCGCGCCAGGCGCGCCGGCATCGCCCGACGCCCCGTCGCGCCCGGGCGCCACCCCCGCCCAGCAGATGGCCGACGCCGCCCGCGAGGGAATCCTCACGCTGGGAATCCGCGACGGCGTGCCCGAGCGCGTGGAGGGCCGCGACTACAAGGTGGTCAAGTTGGCGGCGGGCAAGCCGGTGACCATCACCGGGCGCCTGCTCAACCG
>CAIYRJ010000413.1 GCA_903928615.1 uncultured Actinomycetes bacterium
GCCCGCCGGGCGCTCGAGATCGCGGCCGCGGGCGGGCATTCGCTGCTCATGATCGGGCCGCCCGGGGGAGGGAAGACCATGCTGGCCCGCCGCCTGCCGGGCATCATGCCGCGCCTGCGGCTGCACGAGGCCATCGCCGTCACGCGCGTGCACTCGGTGGCCGGCCTGCTTGCCGACGGTGAGGCATTGGTCACGCAGCGGCCCTTCCGCGCGCCCCATCACACCATCTCGGCACCGGGCCTGGTGGGGGGCGGGCGTGTGCCGCGGCCGGGGGAGATCACCCTCGCGCACCTCGGGGTGCTGTTCCTCGACGAGGTGTGCGCATTCTCGCCGGTGGCCATCGATGCCCTGCGGCAGCCGCTGGAGGAAGGCTGCATCGACATCACGCGGGCCGCGGGCAGCGCGCGGTTCCCGGCCGAGCCGCTGCTCGTGTGCGCGGGCAATCCGTGCCCGTGCGGGCACGCGGGCGATCCGGCGCGGGCATGCACGTGCGCGCCGGCTGCCGCCGACGCCTATCGCGCGCGCATCTCGGGCCCCATCGCCGATCGCATCGACCTGCGCGTGGACATGCCCCGGCTGGCGCGCGACGAGATGCTGCACGACTCCGCGGCAGCGGAGACGAGCGCCGCGGTGCGCGCGCGGGTGGAGGCCGCACGCCAGGCCCAGCACGATCGCGGACAGCGGGTGCCGAACGCCCGGCTCGGTGCGGCCACGGCGCGAGAGGCCGCGGCGATGCAGCGCCCGGCGCGCGCCCTGCTCGGCACGGCCATCGACCGGCTGGCCCTCACGGCCCGTGGATGCGACCGGGTCATCCGGGTGGCCCGCACGGTGGCCGACCTCGGTGGCAGTGAGCGCGTGGAGGCCGAGCACCTCGCCGAGGCCATCCGCTACCGCAGCGCGGGTGGGGTTGGGTGATGGCTGATCCCGAGTGGCCGCTGGGGCTGGCATGGATGGCCCACGCGCTCTCACGCGACCTCCAGCGCGCCGCAAGGGTGGCCGGAGGGGCGGAGGTCCTGTGGCGTGCCGGAGGCCCCCAGATGGCCGCATGGCTGCGCGCGGACGCTGATGGGGTGGAGAAGGCCCTCGCGGCCCGCGCCGCGTTCCGCGCGGCTCCCGCGCGCGACGCCCTCGCCCGGCGGGGCATCGCGCACGTGCCCATCACCGCATCCGGCTACCCCGCACGCCTGCGCCGCGTCTTCGACCCGCCCTTCGGGCTCTTCGGCGTGGGCGCCGTGGCAGATGCGCTCGCCGCGCTCGATACCGGTCCGGCCATCGCCATCGTCGGGTCACGCCGCCCATCGGCAGCGGGGCGCGCCATGGCCCGCGAGCTCGCGGCCGACCTCGCGGCGCGTGGCGCGGTGGTGGTGAGCGGGCTCGCCCGGGGCATCGACGCCGCGGCGCACGAGGGGGCGCTCGATGCCGGCGGGGTCACGGTGGCGGTGCTGGGCTCCGCGGTCGACCGCATCCACCCGCGCCGGCACATCGGCCTGGCGCAGCGCATCCAGCAGCAGGGCGCGGTGCTGAGCGAGTACTGGCCGGGCACCGATCCCATGCCGTGGCGCTTTCCCGCGCGCAACCGCATCGTTGCGGGGGTATGTGACGCCGTGGTGGTGGTGGAGGCCGCCTCGCGCTCGGGCGCGCTGATCACGGCGGACTTCGCCATGGAGAACGGCAGCCCGGTGCTCGCTGTGCCGGGGTGGCCGGGCTCGGCGCTCTCCGCCGGGTGCAACGCGCTCATCCGGGCCGGTGCGGCGCTGTGCGAGGGGGCCGACGACGTGGTGGCGGAGGTGCCCACCGCCGCCTGGGGTGATGCCCCGGTGCCCGCGTCTGCCACGGGCACCTGCGCGCAGGTGCTGGCCGTCATCGCGCATGAGCCCGCAGGGGTCGACCGCATCGCCGCGGAGGCGGGCCTAGGCCATGCCGATGTGGCCGTTGCGCTGGCCGCGCTCGAGATGGACGGCCTGGTGGCCCGCGACCCGGGCGGGGTGTTCCGGGCGGTGCGGCGGCAGGGCAACGGTGGCAGCCCCTGACGCCGGCCGTGCGCCCACGCTGCCGCGGGCGGGGCTAGCGGCGGGCGGGTGCGGCGGAGTAGTGCTCGAGGATGCGCTCGGCGTTGCTCGCCACGGCCGCGCGCAGGTCCTCGGGGGGGTGCAGCACGGCCTCGCCGCCGTGCTTGGTGATCTCCTTCACCAGCCACTCGTCGCTGGCGTAGGGGATCTCGGCGATCACCGAGCCGTCGGAGAATCGCTCGGCCGACGGGTGCTCCTCGGCAAGCCAGCGGGCGATGGCGGGGCTGCACCACACGCGCGCGATCTGCGCGTGCTGCTGGGCCTGGCTCGACGTGCCCCACGGCTGGTAGGGAACGGCCTCCACCTCGACCCTGCGCTCGAACACCTCGTCGAGCGGGGTGGCGCCGCGGATGCGGTCGAGGCGGAAGGTGCGCTGCTCGCCGGCCTTGCGGCAGAACGCCACGAGGTACCAGGCATCGCGCGAGTTCATGAGCATGTGGGGCTCGATGACGCGCTTGGTCACCTCGCCGCGCGATTCGGTCCAGTAGTCGATCTCGATAACGCGGTCCTCGCGCACGGCCCGGGCCAGCACGGCGCCCACCGACTCGCTGGCGGTCTGCACCGCGCCCAGCTCCACGCCGGTGGTGGATGCCTCGCCGACGGCGTCCTCGATCTTGCGGCGGGCGGA
>CAIYRJ010000414.1 GCA_903928615.1 uncultured Actinomycetes bacterium
GGGTACGCCTTCTCGAAGGAGGCCTTCAGCAAGATGGGCGCCGCCGACACGCTGCCGGAGATCCAGCAGTCGCTGGGCCTGCCCCTGTGCGTCAAGCCCGCGCGGCAGGGGTCGGCACTGGGCATCTCGATCGTGCGCGAGCCCGGCGACCTCGGCGGGGCGATCCTCAACGCCATGGGGTTCGATGACCGCGTGCTGGTGGAGCGCTTCGTGCCTGGCCGCGAGCTGGCCGTGAGCGTGGTGATGGCCAAGGACCCCTGGGCGCTGCCGGTGATCGAGGCGGTGCCCCTGGGACGCGACTTCTACGACTTCGAGGCCCGCTACACGCCGGGCGAGACCGAGCTGCGCGCGCCGCGCGACCTCGACGAGGCCACGGTGCAGGATGCCGCCGCGGTGAGCATCGCGGCCGCCCGCACGCTGGAGTGCCGCGGCATCGCGCGCGCCGACCTCATCCTCGACGACGAGGGGCGCCTGTGGGTGCTCGAGGTCAACACCATCCCGGGCATGACCGACACCAGCCTGTTGCCCAAGGCCGCCGAGGTGGCCGGGATAGGCTTCGATCGCGTCGTGGCCGACATGCTCGACCTCGCCGCGCTCGACACATGAACGGCGACATCCCCGGCGCGCGCAGGGAGCAGATCGACTGCGGCGACGCCGTGCTGTCGGTGCAGTTCATGGGTCCCGATGACGGCGAGCCGGTGATCATGTGGCACGGCTTCCCCGAGCTCGGATACTCGTGGCGGCACCAGGCCGTCGCGCTGGCCGAGGCCGGCTACCGGGCCATCGTGCCCGACCTGCGCGGCTACGGCGCGAGCGACCGCCCCGAGGGCACCGAGGCCTACGCCTTCCCGAAGCTGGTGGGCGACGTGGTGGGGCTCATCAACGCCCTGGGCCACGGCTACGCCCACCTGGCGGGCCACGACTGGGGCGGCAGCCTGTGCTGGGCCACATCCGCCCTCATGCCCGACAAGGTGCGGTCGCTGATGATCGTCAACTCGCCGCACCCGGTGGCCAGCGCCGAGTGCCGCCAGGTGCCCGAGCAGCAGCAGAAGAGCTGGTACATGCTGCTGTTCCAGTTCCCCGGCATCGCCGAGGAGTGGCTGCTGAAGGACGACGCCGCCAACCTCGAGACCTTCGTGTTCGACACCGCTGCGCCGCACACGTTCCCGCCCGAGGAGCGCCGGGTGTTCAAGGACGCCCTGGCCGAGCCCGGCGCCATGACGGCCGCGCTGGAGTACTACCGCGCCAACATCCCGCCCGAGAACTGGCTGAAGCCCCCGCCCGACCTTCCGCCCATCACGGTGCCCACCACCATCATGTGGGCCGATGCCGACGCCTACATGAGCCCGCTGCTGCTCGAGCGCTCCATCGCGAAGGTGGACGCCCCGCTCGAGGTGGTGATGCTCGAGGGCGTGAGCCACTGGGCTCAGCAGGAGGCGCCGGAGCTGGTGACCGCGGCGATGCTGGCCCACCTGGAGCGCGCGGGCTAGCGCGCCCGGGTTGTCTGCGCGGCGGCGGGCCTGCCCGGGCTAGCCCGTGACGGGTAGCGCTCCCGCACGTGGCACCCGGACGATGCGCACCACCGACGTCCGCACGCCGGCCCGGCTGGTGAGCGTGGTGACGAGCCGCACCCGCAGGCCCCGCCGCTCGAGGGCCGTGCGTGCGGCGGCCGTGAAGCGGCAGGTGAGTCGCACCGTGCCCGGGCGCGAGATCGTGCGCGACGCCGTGCAGGCGGTGGTACGGCGGCTGCCGAACGTGCCCACCTGACGCACGCGCCCGGCGGTGGTGACGGCGACGACCGAGGTGATGCCCGTGGGCGTCACCGTCACGCGCTGCACGTCGACCGGCTTCCGGCCCGTGCCCTTCGTGCCGGGACACCCCTCATGGGCGGAGCGCGTGACGGTCGCCCGCTCCTCGGTGCTGGTCTGCTGGGCACCCACCGCCTCGGTGACCGTGCCGGTGAGCACCAGGTCGCTCGCAGGTGCCGACTGCCCGGGCACGAGCGTGTCGGCCGCGGGGCAGTCACGCAGCGTCTTGAGCGGAACGCACAGCTGGGGGACGCCGGTGGCCTGCGTGGTGGTCACCACGACGTCACCGGCCTGGGTGTTGGTGAGGCCCACGGCACCCACGGCGATCGAGGGCGATGACCCCGTCATCGTGGAGGTGAGCCCCGCGATGTTCACCGACCCCGATGCGGTGGGGGTGAGGTCCACGTAGCCCGGGATGGCTGCGCCGCTGGAGTCGCGCACGGTCACCCGGAAGGAGGTGACCGATGCCCCGGATGGCGCGGAGATCGTGACGGTCTTGAGATCGACGCCGCCGGTCTGGGCGGCGCATGAGAACCGCGGCGCCTCCACCTGCACGTCCACCTCGGGACCCCCCATGCAGCTTGCGCCACCGTATGTGGCGCTGAACTGCTGGATGATCCCGCTGTTGCCGTAGGTGTACGCGCAGTTCGGCGCGAACTGGTCGGTGGTCACCGAGTAGCGCATCTCCTGTGACCCGGGCGACGTGAAGTTGGAGCACGGCGCGTCGGTCGTCCAGTCGTAGCAAACGGGGTACGAGGGTTGCGTGCCCGTGCCCCCAGGGGTGGTCCACAGTTGGCGGGTGCTGGTGCCGCCGAACTGCGCGAAGCCGTAGTAGGTGACGTACTGGCTCATCCCCGTGGTGCTGAGCATCGAATAGAGGCCCGCGGGGAACGTCGCCGAGGTGTGGTCGAAGTTCCAGCAGAGCTGATCGGGGTAGAGCTTGCAGACGCCCGTTGGCGTGCCTGACGCATTGCGCATGGGCACGAGCGGCAGGATGGCGTCGGCCCCGACCCCGGTGCCGATGGTCATGGTGGAGTAGCCGTTGGGGTCCCACCCGGGGCACGTGGATGCGTCGGCACCGTTGAAGCAGTAGAGCCGCTTCGACGTGACGAAGATGCGCCCGGCGACCTCGGTGGTGAACCCGACGCTGAACGCCATGACCCCCGTGGTCTGGGGCAGCGCGTACGGCTGGCCTCCGCACGGGGCACCGGTGGCGGTGTCGAAGCACGCGAGTTCGATGGACGGCGCGCTGTTGGATCGCTGGATGACGCCGTAGATGCGAGTGCCCGACACGCTGATGGACCCCACCACCCCGGTGGTGCCCTGCGGCCCGCCCGCGTAGGGGTTCTGCTCCAGCACGGTGAAGCCGCAGTCGCTGAAGGGCAGCGATGCCACGTTGGTGCAGGTGAGCCCGGCGGCGCCATCGGAGTTGCGCACCGCCATCACGTATGCCCGGGTGCCCAGCACTACTCCGTTGCTCGCGTACGACGTTGTATAGCCGGGCAGCGTGTAGGTGGCAGGGGAGCAGGTGCTTCCCGACGACTTCTCGTTGCAGGTGATGATGAGGGACGTCTCGTGGTGGTAGGCGGTCAGCGCGAAGCGCGGCGTGGTGAACACGCTGTAGCCATCCCCGCCGCTGGCCGCGGGGAACACCGGCACGGCGGACACGGTCTTCGTGCCCGTGCTGCGCACCAGCTGGCGGCCGTCGGACGTTCCATCGCTCTCGATCGGCCCTCGGGCGCGCACGCCGCGGATGGCGGAGGCCGACGGGCGCGTGGTGCTCCACGTGATGCCGTCGGCGGTGAACTCGACCGTCCAGCCCTCCGGCCCCACCACATCACCGGCGATCTCCGCCTGCGACGGCGTCCAGGCGGTCCCAAGCGTGCCGGTGCCAGCGCCCACCGCGCTGATGGGCGCCGTGAGGGTGGACGAAAGGTCCGTGCCCGCGGCAACGGAGGATGACGGGGTGACCGTCATCGTGGCCGCCAGCGCCGGGATGGCGCATGCCGACAGCACGCACAGGGCGAGCATGAGGATTCGCAGGGTGCGGGGAATCATTCAAATCGGAACCGTACCGGAGCGCTGGCGGGGCCCGACATGCGATCTGTGGCCATCTTCCCCGCGAGCGCCGGCCGATCCTCCCTAGAGTGCAGGCCATGGCCAGCACCGACACCCCCGGGCACATCGGGATCGAGCCCGATGGGCTCATCACCATCGTCACCATCGCCAACGAGGTGCGTGCGAACAGCCTCGACGACGCCATGCTGTCGGCGCTCGCCGAGGCACTCTCGCCCGAGTCGCTGGGCGATGCCCGCGCGGTGGTGCTCACGGGCGCCGGTGACCGGAACTTCTCGGGAGGCGTTGAC
>CAIYRJ010000415.1 GCA_903928615.1 uncultured Actinomycetes bacterium
ACTTCCACACCGACGGCGCCACGGCGTCGGAAAGGCAGGTGCGCATGAGCATCACTCGCATGCCCGGGAGTGTATGCGCCCTGCCCCCGGGATCAGCCGGTCTTCCTGCGCGCCCGCGGGATCGCTAGGCCGGCTTCACGCCCATGCGCCTGAGCCACCTGGCGTGCGACCCGAGGGCGCTCCAGAAGGTGACGTTGGCGTTGTAGCGGAAGCCGTGCTCAGCGCAGAGCTGCTCGACCACTGGAGAGATGCGCCGGTAGTGCACGTGACACACGCTCGGCAGCAGGTGGTGCTCCACCTGGAAGTTCAGCCCCCCGAGGTACCAGTTGAGCAGCTTGCTCTTGCGGGCGAAGTCGACCGTGTGCTCCACCTGATGGCGCGCCCACTCGCGCGGGCCGTCCTCCTCGGCCTCGGCGATGAGCTTGGCCTCGCTGGTGAAGTCGGCCTCCTCCACGCAGTGCGCCAGCTGGAACACCACGGCGAGGATGATGCCGAGGATCCACAGCGTCACGAAGGCGCCGAGCAGCACGCCCCACCACGGCTGGAAGAACATCGGCATCACCAGGAAGAGGCCGAAGAAGATCGTCTTGGTGATGATGAGCTCCCACAGGGTGCGGCCCTTCGGGCGCTTCAGCGGCACGTGGGCGTTGGGTCCGCGCAGCAGCATCGAGAAGTCACCCATCAGGGCCTGCCGCGGGGCGTAGAAGCCGTAGAGCACGAACATGTAGATGTGCTGCCACGGATGCCAGGGGCTCCACGGCTGGTCGGGGGCGAAGCGCGCCAGCGGCAGCTGCTCGATATCGCCGTCCTTGTCCACCACGTTCGTATAGGTGTGGTGGGCGTGGTTGTGGCGCTCGCGCCAGAGGTAGGACGACGTGCCCAGCAGGGTGTCGAGCGAGAGGCCGAGCACGCTCCAGCGGCGCCCCAGGGCACCGTGGTTGGCATCGTGCTGGATCGAGAAGGCCACTCCGCCCAGCGCGAACGCCAGCGAGATGCAGCCCAGCCCCGCCTGCCACCAGCTGCCGGCGAAGAACACCAGGTAGGCATACGAGGCCGCAGTCCACAGCAGCATGAACGCGGCCTTCGAGAAGAACCGCACCCTGCCAATCCGTCGTGTGCGGGCATCGAGGATCTTGGCGACCTCGGCCCGCAGCTCGGACTGGAACGATCCGCCACCGCGCAGGAGGCGCGGGGCAACCGAAGCGCTGCTCACGTCGGTATATCTCCCTAATGGCGAGCGGGCCGCTCGAAGAGCGGTTGGTCGCTCAAGCCTTGTTGCGGACGGTAGCGCTATCCGCGGGGGCAGTGTGACCCCCCGCGTTAGGACTGGGTGCAGTGTCACCCATGCGAGGGACAGCCGTAAGGGGCGCCCCGACAGCCGGTGATACCCTCCATGAGAAGGAACCTTCACGGGCCCGAACCAGTTTCGACGGGGCGGAGAAGGATTGGCAAGCGAGCCGCGGACCCTGAGGACCGCGTTACCAACAGGGAACCAAACGTAGCTGCGGACACCCGCCAGCTCGCTCTCGCCGCCTAGTAAGCGGGTCTGAGAGTCGTCGGCCCACCCTTCGGACCATGAGGGGGATCACCGGCGTCGCATAGTGGTCCTGGCCCCGAGGCAGGGTTCCTCGGCCAAGGGGCGAGATTGCAGGAGGGGCTGGGGGAGAGGTGATTTGCCGGAGATGGCGCCCTCCCCGAGAAATTCATCACCGGCTGCGCTCGGAGAAACCCATCTGGAAACGCTTTCGGACGCCGGGGCAGTGCCGGCCGGGTCCACTCACGAAGGACATAGGCGGGGCCTGGGGGAGCCAACTGGGGCTCCTCCAGTTGTTGTTGGGAGCGGATGAGCCATCGGGCGAGTGCGGTCGGTGCGATGCCAGGCCGATATCCGGACCGGCGCCTCGACTCCTGCACGAGAGGTCCATTCGATGAGCGGCACTGCACTGGTGGGGGGTCTACAGTCCCCGCATGGACAGGTTCGCGCTGTCTCCTCCTGCACCGCCATCGCCTTGTCCATCCCCACCCGCGCATGCCCGGGCCGTGGCGCATCCACATCGAAGGAATAGAAGGGCGATCCGATGACCGAAGGGGACGAAGGGCAGCCGGCGCCGGTGAAGCAGAAGCGATTCCCGCGCCCGCGGCTTCCCCGCTGGGCGACCATCGCCCTGCAGAGCATTGGCGTGCTGCTCGCCGTCGTGGTCTTCGCGCTGGTGATGTTCGCGATCCTGCCGGTGTCCACCTACGGCCTCGAGCCCCAGCCCCAGCCTGCGGCCACCTACGCCGACGCCAAGGCGACCCTGGCGGGCATCGCACGAGCCGAGACGCAAGCGCGCATCAAGCCCGAGTGCCGCACCCGCGTGCTGGGGCCGGAACGCCGCACCGAGCAGGTGATCGTGCTCTATCACGGCCTGACCAACTGCCCGCGGCAGATGCTCGACCTGGGACGTCAGCTGGCCCGTACCAAGGCGAACGTGCTGCTGATGCGCATCCCGGGGCATGGGATCGAGGACGGGACGGTCCATGATCTGGGGGGCCTGGACGCGGAGGCGATGCGCGACACCACCGATGAGGGCCTCGACATCGCCCGGGGCCTGGGCGAGCAGACGACGGTGGTGGGGTTCTCGCTGGGCGGGACCATGGCCGCGTGGGCAGCGCAGGAGCGCGCAGACGTGAACCGCGCGGTGGTGATCTCCCCGGCGCTGGTGCTCGGGGGCGTGTCGAGCCCGGTTGCCACCGCGTTTCGCAATACCTTCACGCGCCTGCCGCCGCTGGTGCTGCCCGGCACCGGCATCCAGCGTGAGTCCCACACCTACCCGGATGCCACCCCGCTGCGCCCGAGCGCCGAGACATTCCGCTTCGGGACGCGGGTGCTGCGCGAGGCCGCCGCGGGGGCGCCGAAGGCCAGTGAGATCGCGGTCCTCGCGAACTCCTCCGACCGCACCGTCTCCAATGACGCGATCGCCGAGCTGGTCAGCGACTGGCGCGCCAATGGCGCCCGGGTGCGGGAGGTGGTGCTCCCGCCGTCACTGGGCCTGCCTCACGATGTGATGGACCACACGCAGGAGGGTGCCAAGCCGGCGATCGTCGACCCGATCGTCGTCGCGCTGGCCACCGGTGCCCCGTTGCCGTCACCGTTGCCGCCGGGCACGCAGGTGAGCAACCGCTGACGGCCTGGGGTCCGACGCGGCCATCCGTGCGTCGCTAGCAGCCTGAGTTGGTCTTCTTCCCGCTGGGGCAGATGGTGTTCACGAACTTCGCGCCCTGCGCTTGGGGTAAACCCGACAGCAAAACGCTCCAAACTCTGCGCGCGGGGCATTCGGGGCTAGGGTCGGCTCCAGCCCCGGCGCCCTTCCGTCGATGGCGATTCCCCCGGGTCGGTGATCCGGCACGAACGGCACACGTGTGCCGTATTCCTTGCAGATGACTCCCACAGGACAGTGACCAGTGAATGACATGAAGAGCAACTCCCGGGGGCTGCGACCCTCAGCAGTCTCCGTCGCGATCCTCGGCCTCGCAGGCCTGTGCGCCGTTGCCGGCACCGCCTCGGCCCAGACCTCCACCACGCCCACCACCGGGTCGCCGATGAAGGTCTTCAACTACCCGTACTGCGAGCTGATCCCCGACACCGTGGCCAACGGCACCATCACCGAGCACGTGTTCAACACGCTCGGCTTCAACACGTGCCCCGCGTCGACGTTCGACACCATCACCGAGCAGAACATCGTCGACGCCTACAACGCGCAGTACCCGCCCACCGGCGGGGCGGCACCGTCGACGTCGGCCACCATCAACGGCCGTCGTTTCTGGGTGATGTCGACTATCC
>CAIYRJ010000416.1 GCA_903928615.1 uncultured Actinomycetes bacterium
GATCTTCTTGCTCTCGAGGCGCTCGCGCTCGAGCATGTTGAGGAAGTCGGTGTTGCCGCCGAAGTTGAGCTGGGTGGTGTGCTTGAGGCGCACGCCGCGCTCGCGCATGAGGCGGGTGAGCTGGCGGTGCACGATGGTGGCGCCCACCTGGCTCTTGATGTCGTCGCCCACGATGGGCGCGCCGGCCTCGCGGAAGCGCTCCTGCCAGTAGTGCTCGCGCCCGATGAACACCGGCACGCAGTTCACGAAGCCGCAGCCCGCGGCGAGGATGTGCTCCACGTACCACTTGGTGGCCTGCTCGGATCCCACCGGCAGGTACGACACCACCACGTCGGTCTTGGTGCTCTTGAGCAGCCCGGTGATGTCGGCGGTCTCGCCGGGGGCCTTCTGGATGACCTCCGAGAGGTACTTGCCCAGGCCGTCGTGGGTCATGCCACGCGACACGTGCACGCCGGTCTCGGGGACGTCCGAGAACTTGATCGTGTTGTTGGGCTCGGTGAAGATGGCATCGGCCAGGTCGAGGCCCACCTTGTTGGCGTCGATGTCGATCGCCGCCGTGAAGTTGATGTCCTTCACGTGGTAGCCGCCCAGGACCGAGTGCATCAGGCCAGGGACGAAGTCGTCCTTGCCGGCGTCCTTGTAGTACTGCACGCCCTGCACGAACGACGAGGCGCAGTTGCCCACGCCGATGATGGCCACGTTGACCGACTTGCTCACGAGATCGGGTCTCCCCCGTTGATTACCTGGCGTCCGGGGGCCCGTCGGCGTCCCGAAGAACGGAGTGTACGTAGAAAAGGCGCTGGGCGAAGGTGATGAGAGTTCCCGCGGCGAGGATGGTCATGATGACCTCGATCGAGTAGCCCCAGCCGCCGAGGAGCAGCGCGAACCCGATCAGGATCAGCCGCTCGGTGCGGCTGAAGAGCCCGCCCTTGTTGGAGTCAATGCCGAGCCCCTCCGCCCGTGCGCGCGTGTACGACACCAGGAACGCGCCGGTGAGGGCGAGGAAGATCATCGCGACGGCGTAGGTGCGGCCATCGCTGGCCATTGCGATGCCGATGCCCCCGAGCACCAGTCCCTCGCCGAAGCGGTCGAGGTTGGAGTCGAGGAACGCGCCGAATCGGGAGGACTTGCCGCTGAGCCGCGCCACCGAGCCGTCGAACATGTCGCTGAAGGCGCCGATGAAGCCCACCACGAACGCCCAGATCCAGAACTGGAAGCCGGCGAGCACCGCCGTCGCGACGCTGAGCACGAATCCGAACACCGTGATGGCGTTCGGCGTGACGCCCACGCGCACCAGGAAGCGGATGAACGGGGCGAAGAACGCCCGGACCCCATCGGAGACGGCCTGCCGCGCGGCGGGGTTCCCGTCGGTGCGGGGGTCATCGGTGCGCGGTGAGATAGGGCCCCTTCCGTGGTCAGGTGACGGCCACGCGAGGGCCGGCGGGAGGCGCCTAGGATAGCGACCGATGCGACTGTGCTCCTTCCGCGGCCCCGACGGGCCCGTTGCCGGTCTGGTCGAGGGGGACGTCGTGGTGCCCCTTGCCGTGGCCGACGCCATCGACGTGATCCGCGGCGCCGACCCCGCGCCGGCGGGTGACGCCGTGCCCCTCTCGTCGGTGGTGCTGGAGGCACCGGTGGTGCCCGGCAACGCGTTCGGCATCGGCCTCAACTACCGGGCGCACGCCGCCGAGACGGGCAAGGAGCCGCCCGAGGAGCCGGTGCTCTTCGCGAAGATGCGCGGCACCGTCAATCGCCCGTCGGGTCCCGTGGTGCATCCGGAGTGGACGCGGCGCCTCGACTACGAGGGCGAGCTCGGCGTGGTGATCGGCCCGCGGGCGCACCGGGTGCCCGTGGAGCGCGCGCTTGAGCACGTGTTCGGGTACATGGTGGTGGACGACGTGAGCGCCCGCGACCGCCAGAAGTCGGAGCCGCAGTGGATCCGCGCGAAGAGCGGCTGGGGGTTCATGCCCATGGGGCCGTGGATCACCTCCGCCGACGAGGCGGGCGATCCGCAGGACATGCGCATCCGCACGTGGGTGAACGGTGAGCTGCGCCAGGACACCTCCACCGCGGACATGATCTTCACGGTGGCCGAGCTGGTGTCGTTCGCCTCGCATGTGTTCCCGCTCGAGCCCGGGGACGTGCTCGCCACGGGCACCCCGCAGGGGGTGGGCGTGGGGATGGACCCCATGCGGTTCCTGCAGCCCGGCGACATCGTGCGCATCGAGATCAGCCGCCTCGGCGCCATCGAGCATGAGATCGTGCTGCCATGAGCATCGAGCGCGACATGGCCGCCATGCGGCGGGTCATCGCCATGACCGGTCTGGCGTTCCCGCGCGGCCTGCTGGGGCCCGAGGCTGCCGACCTCGCCGCCGCAATCGGCGCCGGGGCACCGGACCGCGACGAGGTCGATTCACTGATCAAGGCAGTGGCCATGGCCCAGTGGCCGGTGCTGCAGGGGCCCATGGCCGCGGCGCTCTCTCGCGCCGAGCGCCCGGATGATGCGGCCGACGACCGCTCGCTGGCCGTTGCCGAGGAGTTCGCGGCCGACGCCGACCCCTATAACCCGC
>CAIYRJ010000417.1 GCA_903928615.1 uncultured Actinomycetes bacterium
ACGACGCCCGGGCCATGGTCCGCATCGACATGAGCGAGTACATGGAGAAGCACACGGTGGCCCGCCTCATCGGCGCGCCCCCCGGCTACGTCGGGTTCGAGGAGGGCGGGCAGCTCACCGAGGCCGTGCGCCGCAGGCCGTACGCGGTGCTGCTGCTCGACGAGATCGAGAAGGCGCACCCCGACGTGTTCAACGTGCTGCTGCAGCTGCTCGACGACGGACGCCTGACCGATGGCCAGGGCCGCGTCGTGGACTTCCGCAACACCGTGGTGATCATGACGTCCAACATCGGCAGCCAGTTCATGCTGGACGGCCTGGACGACGCGATCACCGAGGAGCGCGTGATGGGGGCGCTCCGCGACCACTTCCGGCCGGAGTTCCTCAACCGGGTGGACGAGATCGTGCAGTTCGGCAAGCTCACCCGCGGCGACATCGACCGCGTGGTGGACATGCAGATGGCCCGCCTCGACGACCGGCTCGAGGAGCAGGACATCCGCCTGAGCCTCTCGCCGGAGGCCCGGGAGAAGATCGCCGACGAGGGGTACGACCCGGCCTACGGGGCCCGGCCGCTCAAGCGCGTCATCCAGAAGCGGGTGCAGGATCCGCTGGCCCTCGAGATGCTCACCGGCGCGATCACGCCCGGCGACGACGTCGAGGTGGTCGTCGAGGACGGCGACCTGGTGATGCGGCCGCGCGAGCGCGCCGCGGCGTAGGGACGGCAGCCGGTCGGCCGGTGACAGTCACCCCCGGGTGACTGTCACCGCGGTCGCCGGCACGGTCGCCGCCGGCCTACTGGGAAAGCCACTTCGCGAGGCCGGCCACGGCCTCGTCGCCCATGTGGTTGAACGTGCCCTTCAGGAACGGCTCGGCAAGCTTCAGGACGCCCTTCATGCCGAGGGCGGCCGTGTAGGTGATCTCGCATCCGCCCCCCGGGGCGTCGCGGAAGATGATCTCGTCGCGGGCGGTGGCCTTCTCGCCGGTGCCCTCGATGACCATGCGGGTGGTGGGCTCCCATTCGGTGATCTCGTAGTTCATGGGCGTGCGCTTGCCGCGGAACTCGGCGACGATCGGGAACACCGTGCCGAGGCCCGGCTGGCCCGGGGTCTCCTGGCGCGACTCCACGAGGCCGGGGTCCCACTCCGATGCGCGGCCGAACTCGGCGACCTGGTGGAAGGCCGCGTCGCGAGCCATGGGGACGGTGATGGTGCGAGATACGTGGATCATGGGTTCCTCGGGCGCACTGCGCCGATCGATGCCACGAGCGCCACGATGGCGGCGGCCTGGGCGATGAACAGCCCGATGTCACGGGCCAGGAATTCCGCGGGCCCGGGCGGGCGCACGAGGCGCCACGCCACGAGGGCCGTCGCGAGGATGGTGAGCGCGAGGCACGTCCAGGCGAGCGCCCGGACGATGTCGGCGTCGATGGGGAGGAAGCCGCGAACGTCGAGCCACATGAGCGCCGCGGCGATGAGGGTGATGACGGCCGCGGCGAAGGCGATGCGCGCGAGCAGCGTGGCGTCCCAGCCCGAGGTGGCCTCGGGGGTGAAGGGCGGCGCGACGTCCGCCGTGTACCACGGCAGGAACACGCTGATCGCGAGGATCAGCGCCGCGATCGCGGTGATGGCGGGGACCGTCCCGCGGTTGGCGCGCACTTGGGGCCCGGTACCCATGGGGTCATCCTATCCGCACGCTGATACGCTCAACGCGACCGGCAAGGACCCTAGGAGGACGGGTGCCGACCTACATCCTGCTCAGCACGCTCAGCCCCCACGGCGCGGGCACCATCAAGGCCAACCCGCAGCGCGTGAAGGAAGTGAACCAGGAGATCGAGCAGATGGGCGCCAAGGTCGTCCAGCAGTGGGCGGTCCTCGGGCCGTACGACTTCGTGAACATCGTCGAGGCCCCGGACGAGAAGGTGATCGCCCGGGTCTCGGTGGAGCTCGCCGCGCGCGGCACGGCCCACTTCCAGACGTTGACCGCCATCCCGGTCGACGAGTTCCTCTCCCTCCTCAAGTAGCGCCATGGCCGCACGCCGGCGCGGCCTGATCATCGGCGTGGGGCTCGTGGGCCTCGCGGCGTCGCCCCTCGCCGCGCCGCTCCGCCAGGCCGTGCGCGTGCGCATCGAGCGCGCGCGGCGCAGGTCGCCCGATCCCGTGGAGCCCTTCCTCGAGGCACCCTGCTACGCCCGCCCCGAGCCGGGCGCGGACGGTCGCCGGGAGGCCTAG
>CAIYRJ010000418.1 GCA_903928615.1 uncultured Actinomycetes bacterium
GCACCCGACCCGCGGCGGGCGTCTGCGATGCGCCGTGCCGTGACGGCCGCGCCATCGTTGTTGAACCCCATGCGGTTGACGATGGCCTCGTCCTCGGGAAGGCGGAAGAGGCGCGGGCGGGGGTTGCCGTCCTGGGGGCGCGCGGTGACGGTGCCGATCTCGGCGAACCCGAACCCGAGCCGGCCCCACGCGCGCACGGCGCGCCCGTACTTGTCGTACCCGGCGGCGAGCCCAACCGGCGAGGGGAATTCCATGCCCATGAGCCTCTGCCCCACCGTGCCGTCGCGCTTCGCGAGCCACGACGACGCCGCCGCCAGAGCCGGCCCCCCCACCTGCAGCGCGCGGAGCGCCGACTCATGGGCCCTCTCGGGGTCCATGCGAAATGCGGCCCGCCGGAGCAGGGCCGCGGCGTCGGACGTCACGCCACCGCCAGTCGGTCGCATTCGGCGGCCAGGGAGGTGTCCTTCTCGGTGATTCCGCCCTGATCGTGCGTGACCACCGCGATGCGCACGCGGTTCCACCGGATGTCGATGTCCGGATGGTGGTCGGCGGCCTCGGCGGCGTCGGCCACCCGGGTCACGAACGCGATGGCGGGCAGGAACCCCTCGGGGAACACGTACTCCTTCACGAGCATGCCATCCTCGATGCCCCAGCCGGGAAGGAGCGCCAGGGCGGTGCTGAGTTCGTCGTCGCCGAGCAGGGCCATGACGCAACCCTACCGACGAGACTTGCGGTAATGGACGTCATCGCATCGCATCCGGGCTTCCTCGGGCTCGAGGGCCGCCGCGCGCGCAGGCTGGCGCGGTACCTGGCCGGGCCCGGCCCGGGGCGCCCCGCGCCCCTCGCGGCGCTGCGGATGGCCATCGCGCTCGCCGCCCCCCTCGCGGTCGGACTGGCGTTCGGCCGGCCCGACCTCGCCGTGCTCGCCGCCCTGGGGGCGGTGTTCACCTCGGTGGTGGAGCCCGGGGGCGGCTACGGACGCCACCTGCGGGTGTACGGCGTGATGATCGCGCTGAACGCCGTGGTGGTGATGATCGCCCTCGCGTGCTCCGGCCACGCCGTGGCCGCCGGAGTGGTGATGCTCCTGCTGGGAGTGGCCGCCGGGGTATCGACCGCCTGGGGGGCGATACCCGCGACCGTTGCCCCCACGTGCCTCGTGCTGTTCATCATCGCCCAGGCGTTCACCCCCGCTCCCGCATTCGGCTGGTCCGTGCTGGCGGTCACGGTCGGCACGGCGTGGGTGGCGCTCATCGCGGTGATCCCGTGGCCCATCGCCCCCTATGCGCCCGCCGAGCTCGCCACGGGCCGCGCGTGGATGGCCGTGGCCGACTACGCCGCGAACCCCGCTGACGACCGCCTCGAGCAGTCGGCCCTCGAGGCGATCGAGCAGGCGCGCGACACCGTGGCGTCGGTGCGCAGCCGCCGACCCGGGTGGTCGTCCACGTCCGCGCGGCTCTGGGCCACCCTCGTGGCGGCATCCCGCGTGGTGTCGCTGATCGCGAGCCTCGAGGACGAACGGCGACGCGAGCAGGCCGGCCCCGCGGTGCGCGGCGCCGTGGACGACGTGCTCGCCCAGGTGGAGTCGGCATCCCGCGACATCGCCCTGGGCACCGTTGACAGCGGGCACGTGCACCGGGCGGCGGGGCTCGACGCGGCGGTGGAGCTGCTGCGGGCGCTGGCCCCTGACACCGACGGACTCAGCGGCGCGGCGCTGCACGCCGCGCTGGTCGACCGCGGGCGCACGCGCACCGCCCTGCGCATCAGCCGGCGCATCGGCGACGCCATCGACGCCCTCGGGCTGCCCGACCCGCCGCGCGTGACCATCACCCGCCCCCGGCGGCCGGCAAAGGGCGCATCGCTGCGCACCGCCCTCGACCCCCGGTGCACCGCCATGCGGCACGGCCTCAGGCTCGGCATCGCCGCGGGCATGTCGGTGGGCATCTTCACCGCCCTCGAAGGCACCCCGGTGATCGGCATCACGCACGGCCAGTGGGTGTCCATCGCGCTCGTCGGCGTGCTGCAGCCCACCCTGGGCGACTCGGTGCAGATCGCCGCGCAACGCGCGCTCGGCACGGCCCTCGGCGCCGTGGTGGCCATGGTGCTGCTCGCCATCGCCTACGGCGAGCCCTGGGCGATGGCCTCGGCCATCGTGCTGGTCGGAGCGGTGGCCGCGCTGCTGCAGCCGGTCAACTACCTGTGGTTCATCACCCTCTTCACGCCGCTGTCGCTGCTGCTCTCGGCCTTCGGCGCGGGCCTCGACGCCGCGATCGCCAGCGAGCGCATCATCGCCACGGGGGTGGCGTGCGTGATCGGCCTGGTGGTCGCCGCGCTCGCGTGGCCCACCCGCAGCGGCGAGCAGCTGCCCGGCGTGCTCGCGAACAGCCTCGATACCTCGGCCGACGACCTCGACGCGGTGCTGCGCGTGGCGTCGGGTGAGCTCCCGCGCTCGACCATGAGCGAGGTGCACCAGCGGGCCATGCTCGGGGCCGACGACGCCGCCCGCGTGCTGCAGGCGCGCATGGGCGAGTCGATCGAGGCCTTCTCGCGGCCCGATGCCCTGGCCGCCCTCGAGGCCACCGCGATGCAGCTCGTGCGCGACATCGGAACCCTCGCGGGACGCATCCCCATCGACGGGGTGGCGATCCCCGATGCCGCGGCGGTGCGGCCGGCGCTCTCGGGCGCCCTGCGCGACATCGCCTCCGCGGTGCGGGACGGCCAGAGACCGTCATCGCCCGGCGACCTGCTCGACATCCTGGCCCCGGCCCACGCGGTGGTGGACGACGCCCGGTCGGCCGCGGACATCCCCCGCGGCCTTGCCGGCACGGTGGACATGCTCGACATCATCGCCTTCGCCATACAGCGCCTCGCCGACGAGGCCGGCGCCTGGGCGGCCGAGAGCGCGCGCCCGCGCCGGGCCTGGTGGCAGCGGCTCGTCCCGGCACCGGCCGCGGAGACGCCTGCATGACCACGGCGGCGGCCCGCGGGACCCCCGGCTGGGTGGCCCTGAGGCTGGCCGCGCCCGGCACCGGGCGCCCCAACCCGCGCGGGGCCACCCGAATGCTGCTCGCGCTGATCGGGCCC
>CAIYRJ010000419.1 GCA_903928615.1 uncultured Actinomycetes bacterium
GGCCGCTACTCGTTCTACTTCACCAACGCCAAGGGCAAGCGCATCCCGATCGAGTGCGGCAGCAGTGTCCAGAAGCGCGTGATCACCACGGCGATTTCCGCCCCGGTGATCCAGTCGCTCAAGGTGAACGAGCGGCCATCCATCGTGGCGTACCTCAACAGCTCGGCGTTCGGCAAGACCAGCGACTACCCGCTGCTGAACGTCATCCTCAGGCGCCCCGACGGCACCCTGGAGCGCCAGGACCAGCCGAACCCGCCGCTGCCGGGCACGCCGCTGCGGTAGGCAGCAGCACCTGATGCAGCACCGCGAAGGGCCCCCACGTGGGGCCCTTCGTCGTTCCGGTGCCTGCCCCCAGCCGCCTCAGCGGCGGTCGCGCAGGTCCTGCTCCAGGTCGTCCAGCGCCTTGCGCATGGCCTCGATCTTGCGCTCGGTCTCCTGCTCGGCCGTGGTCATCGTGAGGCGGTCGGATTCCGCCTGCTCCTTATGGTGACGGGCGCGGGCCTCCTCGAGCGAGTTGACCATGATGCCGATGAGCATGTTGAAGAAGATGAACACGGCGAGCAGCACGAAGACGATGAAGTAGATCCACGCCCATGGGCTCGTGGCATCCACGGCCTCGGCCGCCACGGAGTTCCACCCCTCGAGCGTCAGCACCTGGAACAGCGTGATCATCGCCACGCCGATATCGCCCCACTCGGCGGGCAGCACATCGCCGAAGAGCATCCACCCGACGATTCCGAACACGTAGAGCACGAAGATGATGAGCAGGAACAGCGATGCGATGGGCAGCACCGATCGCGCGAGGCCGCTGATGATCACCCGCAGGTCGGGCAGCACCGACACGATGCGCACCACGCGCAGCAGGCGCACGAGGCGCAGCAGCTGGGCGTTGCTCGAGACGCCCGGGATGAACACCGCCCCGATCACCACGACGTCGAAGATATGCCAGCCGCTCTTGAAGAAATCGGCCGGGTGCGTGGCGTACGCGCCGAAGCGCAGCAGGATCTCCACGATGAAGATGCCCAGGAACACGTGGTTGGCGTTGGTGAGCGCCTCGCCGTAGGGGTCGTTGATGGCCGGGTAGGTCTCGAGCCCGATCACCACGGCGTTGAGGGCGATGACCCCCACGATGAAGGGGTTGAACCAGCGGGCATCCACGATCCGGCCGCACCGGTGCTCGATGCGCGCGCGGATTCCGGGGGCGGGTGCGGTCGTCATCGCCCGGGCAGGATAGGAAGTCGGGCCGGGTGGCGACGCGCGAACGGGATCAGCGCACGGTGCTGAGCGTGATGCCGTCGCCCACCGGCAGCACCACGGTGGCGAGCCCGGGATGGGCCACCGCGCCCTCGGCGAAGTCGCGCAGCGCCGCGACCTGGGCGGCATCGCCCTGCCCGCCGAAGATGTTGTCGGCCACGATGAGCCCGCCCGGGCGCACGAGGCGCGCGCACTCACGCAGGTATGCGGGGTAGGCCGGCTTGTCCGCGTCGATGTACGCCAGGTCGTACCCGGGTCCCAGGGCGGCCAGGGTGTCGAGCGCC
>CAIYRJ010000420.1 GCA_903928615.1 uncultured Actinomycetes bacterium
ATCGTCGGGGATCTCCTCGATGAAGCGCGAGGGGATGGAGTACATGCGATTCCCGCGCAGCGCGCGGCTGTCGGCATGCGAGAGGATCAGCCGCTCCCGCGCCCGTGTGAGCGCCACGTAGCAAAGGCGCCGCTCCTCCTCGAGGCCATCCGGGTCGTCGATGGACCGCATGTGGGGGAAGAGCCCCTCCTCGAGGCCCGTCACCATCACCACGTCGTACTCGAGCCCCTTGGCGTTGTGCACGGTCATGAGCGTGACCGTGCCGGAGTCGTCCTCGGCGTCGTCCACCGCCGACACCAACGCCACCTGCTCCAGGAACCCCGAGAGAGAGGGCTGCTCCTCCCGGGCCGCGTACTCGGCCGCGACGCCCAGGAGCTCCTGGAGATTGTCGAGGCGCCCGAGGCCGGCCTCGGCGGGACCATCGGCGAGCAGGGCCTCACGCAGGCCGGAGTCCTCGATGGCCCGCTCCATCACGCGCTCGGGTGGGGCGCCCGAGGCGTCCATGTCGCGCAGGCGCTCGATGAGCCCGCCGAGCGACGTGAGGGCATCGCGCTGGCTGGCATTGAGCCCGGGCACCATGTCGGGGTCGCGGGCCACGGCGTCCATGGTGGTGCCATGGGCCTCGGCCGACTCGGCCACCTTTGCGAGGGCCGCGGGGCCGAGCCCGCGCTTGGGGCTGCCGGCCGCGCGCGTGAAGGCCTCGCGATCGGCGGGGTTGGCCACCACGCGCAGGTAGGCCATGAGGTCCTTCACCTCGGCGCGCTCGTAGAACCGCGGGCCGCCCAGCACCTGGTACGTGATGCCCGACCGCACCAGCTGGTCCTCGATCACGCGGCTCTGCGCGTGGGTGCGATAGAAGACGGCGATCTCGTCGAGCGACCGCCCCTCGGCCGTGGCACGGTTGATCTCGCGCACCACCAGCCGGGCCTCGTCATGCTCGTCGGTGCACACCTCCACCGCCACGGGCTCCCCGCCCTCCCGGTCGGTGAACAGGCGCTTGGGGTGCCGCCCGCGGTTGTTGCGCACCACGGCGTTGGCCGCCTCGAGGATGGTCGAGGTGGACCGGTAGTTCTGCTCGAGCGGGATGACCACCGCGTCGGGGTAGTCGGCCTTGAACTCGAGGATGTTGCGGATGTCGGCGCCGCGCCACGAGTAGATGCCCTGGTCGTCGTCGCCCACCACCATCACATTGCGCTCGGGCTCGGCGAGGATGCGCACCAGCCAGTACTGCGCGTGGTTGGTGTCCTGATACTCGTCCACCAGCACGTGGCGGAACCTGCGCTGCCAGCGCTCGCGCACCACGGCGTCGCGGCGCAGCATCTCCACCGTGACCATGAGCAGGTCGTCGAAGTCCATGGCCTGATTGGCGATGAGGCGGTCCTGGTAGCGCTGGTAGAGCCGCGCGATGCCCTGGTCGGCCTCATCCGCCGCGCGATCCACGAGGTCGCGCGGGTGGAGGAGCTCGTTCTTGGCCGCGGAGATATGGCCAAGCACCGCGCGCGGCGTGAGCCGCTTGGGGTCGATGCCCTCATCCTTGAGGATGTCCCGCATGAGCCGCTGCTGGTCAGCGTCGTCGTAGATCGAGAACGACCGCTCGTACCCCGCTGCCTGGTGCTCGATGCGCAGCAGGCGCGCGCATGCCGAGTGGAACGTGGACGCCCACAGGCCGGTGGCCTCGGGCCCGATGAGCTGGGCGATGCGCTCGCGCATCTCCCCCGCCGCCTTGTTGGTGAAGGTGATCGCGAGGATCTCGCGCACCGGCACGCCCCGCTCGCGCACCAGGTGCGCGATGCGATGCGTGATCACGCGGGTCTTGCCGCTGCCCGCCCCGGCGAGCA
>CAIYRJ010000421.1 GCA_903928615.1 uncultured Actinomycetes bacterium
CCTATTACCTGGCCGCGGCCGGTGTGGGCACCATCGGCCTCGTGGATGACGACGAGGTGGACGAGAGCAACCTGCAGCGGCAGATCATCCACACCACCGAGCGCGTCGGGATGAACAAGGGCGAGAGCGCGAAGGAGGCCATCCGCGCGCTCAACCCCGAGGTGCAGGTGAACGTCCACCCCTTCCGCGTGAACCGCGACAACGTCCTCGACCTGCTCGAGGAGTACGACGTGGTGGTGGACGGCGCCGACAACTTCCCCACGCGCTACCTGCTGGCCGATGCGTCGCTCATGACGCGCACCCCGCTCGTGCACGCGAGCATCCTGCGCTTCGAGGGGCACGCCTCGGTGTTCAACCCGTACGACGGCCCCTGCTACCGCTGCCTGTTCCCGGAGCCGCCGCCGCCCGACCTCGCGCCCTCATGCGGCGAGGCCGGCGTGCTCGGCGTGCTCTGCGGCGTGATGGGCAACATCCAGGCCACCGAGGCCATCAAGGTGCTGCTGGGCATCGGCGACACCCTCTCGGGCCGCCTGCTCATCTACGACGCCCTGGGGATGACCTTCACCGAGCTCAAGGTGCGCCGCGACCCGGACTGCCCCTCGTGCGGCCCGAACGCCGACCTGCAGCTTCGCGACTATGAGGCCTGGTGCGCGGGCGTCGGGAGCCACGACCACGTGGGTGCCACCGCGTGAGCACCGTGAAGATCCCTCCGGTGCTCCGGCAGGCCGTGGGCGGCGAGCGCACGGTCGAGGTGACGGGGGAGACCGTGGGCGAGGTGCTCACCAACCTTTGCGAGCAGCACCCGGCCGTGGGGTCGCAGATCCTCACGCCCGACGGCGAGCTGCACAAGTACGTCAACGTGTACGTGAACGACGAGGACGCCCGCCTGCTGCAGTGGACCGACACCCCGGTGGGCGAGGGCGACACCCTGATGATCCTGCCCGCCATGGCGGGGGGCGCCCGATGAGCCGCACCGGCCTCGAGGCGCCGCCGCAGGAGGTGTCGGAGGACATCATCGCGGCCATCGGCGAGACGCCGCTGATCGACGTCTCGAGCCTGTCGCCCAACCCCGACGTGCGCATTCTCGCGAAGATGGAGAGCCACAACCCCACGGGCTCCATCAAGGACCGCACCGCCAAGAGCCTCATCGACGACGCCGAGGAGCGCGGGATCATCCGCCCCGGCGACACCATCATGGAGCCGACCTCCGGCAACACCGGCATCTCGCTGGCCATGATCTCCCGCGTGCGCGGGTACAAGCTCGTCGCGGTGATGCCCGACAATGTCACCGAGGAGCGCCGCCGCCTGCTGCAGATCTACGGCGCGGAGATCGTCGAGAGCCCGGGCGAGACCGGATCCAACGGCTCGGTGGAGATGGCCAAGCGGCTGTCGGAGCAGGAGGGCATCCCGATGCTCTACCAGTACGGCAACCCGGCCAACCCGCGCGCCCACTACGAGGGCACTGCCGCCGAGATCGTGCGCGACTGCCCCGAGATCGACGCCTTCGTGGCGGGCCTCGGCACCGGCGGCACCCTCATGGGCTCGTCGCGCCGGTTCAAGGAGCACCGCCCGGACATCCAGATCATCGCCTGCGAGCCCATGCAGGGCGACCCGGTGAGCGGACTGCGCAGCCTCGACGACGGGTTCATCCCGCCGATCCTCGACCTCTCGCGCCTCGACCGGAAGCTGCTCGTCGAGAACATGGACGCCATCCTCATGACCCGCCGCCTCGCGGACGAGCACGGCATCTTCGCCGGCGTCTCGAGCGGCGCGGTGTTCCACACCTGCGCGCGCGTGGCCCAGGGCATGGACGAGGGCACCGTCGTGGGCATCGTGTGCGACGGAGGCTGGAAGTACCTCTCGGCCGGCATCTGGACCGACGAGATCGAGGACGTCGAGGAGACCCTCGACAACGGCGTCTTCTGGTAGCCGCACCGCTGCCGTGAAGCTCCCCGAGTCGCTGGCCGAGCAGGTGATCGCGCACGCCCGCGCGGAGTTCCCCAACGAGTGCTGCGGCCTCATCGCCGGGCATGGCGACGAGGCCACCCGGGTGCTGCCCACCACCAACGCCGAGGGCACGCCGTTCATGTACGTGATGGACCCGCGCGAGCAGATGGAGCTCATGGACGCCATCGACGACGCCGGCGAGGACCTCGTGGCCATCTACCACTCGCACACGCGCTCGGCGGCCTAC
>CAIYRJ010000422.1 GCA_903928615.1 uncultured Actinomycetes bacterium
CTGGTTGAAGGGGTTGTTGACCCTTGCGACGATCTTGGGGACGGCGAACTTGAGCTTCGAGATCTGCGCGATGATGATGTTGTCCTCGTCGTCGCCGGTGACCGCGATGCAGACGTCGGCGCGGGCCATGCCCGCCGCCTCGAGCACGAAGATCTCCGTGCCGTCGCCGTAGCGCGCCATGTGCTCGAACTCCGACTCCAGCGTGGCGAAGCGCTGCGGCCGTGCCTCGACGATCGACACCTCATGGCCCATGCGCAACAGCGCCCGGCCCACGTTGGCCCCCACCTTGCCCCCGCCGACGATCACCGCGTACATCAGGCATCCCCCCCATCGCCCGCGAACGACCTGAGGGCCTGCGACATGCGGTCGATGGCCGTGCGCGTGGGGCACACCGTCACGAGGCCCTTGTCCTCGTAGAACTTCGCGCGCGCGGGATCGAGCACGCGCACGATCACGCAGTCCACCAGATAGCGGTCGCGTGCGATCTGGGCGATCACCAGGTTGGTGTTGTCGCCGTTGGTCGCTGCCACGAAGGCGTCGGCCCGCTCGATGCCGGCGGCCTCGAGCACGGTGGTCTCGAGCGCCACGCCCTGCACGAACTCCCCGGGGAAGTCGCTGCCGAGGCGCTGCAGCGCCTCGGCGTTCTGGTCGATCACGTTGACGTCGTGACCATCCTCAACGAGGCCACGCGCCACCTGGGCGCCAACCCGGCCACACCCCACCACCACGACGAACACCCGCTCTCCCCCCTCGAGGTCGTCGGAACCCTAGCCCGACCGCTGGCGCCACCACAGCCAGAGGCGACCGCCGCCGGCGATGACCAGTGCCACGCCGAGCACCCACGCCACTGCTCCGGCACCCGTGACGGCGCACCGGACCAGCTGCACCACGCCCAGGGCGAGGATCACCCCCGAGAGGGCGACCGTTGCGATTGCGCGCGGATCCATGGCCCCGCGGGATGCGGGGGCCCGGTTGCCCGGGCCCCCGATCCGGCGTTCCTAGACCAGGAAGGGGATGAGCAGGAGCGCCACGATGTTGGCGATCTTGATCATCGGGTTGATGGCGGGGCCCGCGGTGTCCTTGTAGGGGTCACCGACGGTGTCACCGGTCACCGCGGCCTTGTGGGCCTCGGATCCCTTCCCGCCGAACTCGCCATCCTCGATCAGCTTCTTCGCGTTGTCCCATGCCCCACCACCGGAGGTCATGGAGATCGCGACGAAGATGCCGGTGACGATGACGCCGAGCAGCAGTCCTCCGAGCATCACGCGCCCGTTGTCGACGCCGAAGATGAAGGCGACGATGATCGGGACGATGATCGGGATGAGGCCCGGGATCAGCATCTGCTTCTGCGCCGATGCCGTGACGATGCGCACGCTTCGCGCATAGTCGGGCTTCTCGGTGCCCTGCATGATCCCCGGCTTCTCCTTGAACTGCTGGCGCACCTCTTCCACCACCTGGGCTCCCGCTCGTCCCACCGCCTCCATGGAGAACGCGGCGAAGATGAACGGCATCAGGCCACCGATGAAGAGTCCGACCACCACGAACGGATCGGCCAGGTCGAACGAGAGGTCGAGTGCCGTCTCGCCCGCCTTTCCGATCGCGAACTTGAGTTCCTCGACGTACGAGACGAAGAGGATCACGGCGGCCAGGCCGGCGGAGCCGATGGCGTAGCCCTTGGTCACGGCCTTCGTGGTGTTGCCGACCGCGTCGAGCGGGTCGGTCACCGCGCGCACCGAGTCCGGGAGGTCCGCCATCTCGGCGATTCCGCCCGCATTGTCGGTGATCGGGCCGTACGCATCGAGCGCGACCACGATTCCCGCGAGCGACAACATTGCCATCACTGCGACGCCGATTCCGTAGTAGCCCGCCAGCTCGTACGAGCTGACGATGCCCGCCACGATCACGATCACCGGCAGCGCGGTGGCCTTCAGGCTCACGGCGAGGCCGGCGATGATGTTGGTGGCGTGCCCGGTCTCGGACGCCTTGGCGATGCTGCGCACCGGCGGCCAGATCGTGCCGGTGTAGTACTCGGTGATGGCCACCAGCAGGATGGTCACGCCCAGGCCGATCAGTGCGGCCCAGTAGTAGTTGGCCCACCCGCCGGGGATGACCCCGTTGGCGCCACTCGGCACCACGCCCTCCATCATCCACTTGGTGAGCGGGATGAAGAGGAGAGCGGACAGCACTGCCGCCACGCCGAGGCCCGTGTAGAGCGCCGAGGTGACGGAGCTGTTCTTGCCGAGCCGCACGAACCACGTGCCGATGATCGAGGTGATGATCGACGCGCCGCCGAGCAGCAGCGGGAACAGGATGGCGTTGGTGACGCCGTCGCCGATGAAGAACAGCGATCCGAGGAACATCACGGCCACCGTGGTGACCGCGTAGGTCTCGAACAGGTCGGCGGCCATGCCGGCGCAGTCGCCGACGTTGTCGCCCACGTTGTCGGCGATCACGGCCGGGTTGCGCGGGTCATCCTCGGGGATGCCCGCCTCGACCTTGCCCACCAGGTCGGCGCCGACGTCGGCGCCCTTGGTGAAGATGCCGCCGCCCAGACGGGCGAACACGCTGATGAGCGAGCCACCGAAGGCCAGGCCCACCAGCGGGGCCACGGCGTCCTTGTCGCCGCCGAGGGCCAGGAAGTATCCGGCCACCGCCAGCAGGCCGAGGCCCACCACGAGCAGGCCGGTGACCGACCCGCCCTTGAACGAGATGCTCAGGGCCGGCTTGAGGCCGCCCCGTGCCGCCTCTGCCGTGCGCACGTTCGTGCGCACCGAGACGTTCATGCCGATGAAGCCGGCCGCGGCAGACGCCACGGCACCGATGAGGAACCCGATCGCGGCCTTCCAGCCGAGCAGCGTCGAATCGACGGCGCTGCCCAGGAAGCCGATCACGAGGAACAGGACCACGGCGACGACGCCGATGATCGCGTACTGACGGTTGAGGTACGCCTTGGCGCCCTCCTGGATCGCCCCTGCGATCTCGCGCATCTTCTCGTTGCCCGCAGGCTGCTTGAGAATGTATGCGGCGAGACCCAGGCCGTATGCGATGGCGATGAGCCCGCATACGAGTGCAACCCATGCACTGTTGTCCGACAGCCAGGCGGCCAAGAACTGCCTCCAGGTCTAGGGATACGGGCCCGGCACGCGGCCGGGCATGCGCAGGCAGGGGCCGGGGCCCCCGCACGCGACGCGGCTTTCTACCAGACCGCGCGGCGCGATTGCCCATCAGAGCGGCAATAATGCGCCCCCATGAGACCCGCCACCGCCCTGCCCACCGCCCTCGGAGCCGCCGTCGTCGGAGCTGCCCTCGGCCTCGCCCGCGGGGTGCGCCAGCCGGGGCCCCGCCTGCCCGGCGATCGGCTCGTGAAGCGCGCGGTGCTCACGCGCACCATGCGGGCCACCCTGCCCGGCGCCCCTGATGCCGTGTGGCCGTGGCTTGCACAGTTGGGCGCGGGTCGCGGAGGGTGGTATGCCATCGACGCCATCGACAACGGCGCACGGCCGAGTGCCCGGGCGATCGACCCCGACCTGCAGCGCATCGCGCCCGGCGACCGCCTCGAGGCATCCACCTGGGGCGGGCCGCCCTTCGTGGTCACCTCGCTCGAGGAGGACCGCTCGCTCGTGACC
>CAIYRJ010000423.1 GCA_903928615.1 uncultured Actinomycetes bacterium
GCGTGGCCTTGATGGCCGCCACCACCTTCGCCTGGTCGGCGGTGGCCGGGACGATGACGTTCGTGGGCGCCGATGACCCGGCGGGAAACGCCGTGTTGATGAGCTCCTGCCCCTGGATCGACTGGACGTCGCCGCGGAAGTCGTCCGCCGAGGTGAGGCTGGGGCTGTACGACAGCAACCCGAAGCAGCATGCGGCCAGGATGACCGCGGTGGTCACCCAGGTGGCACGCGGGCGCTTGGCGACGCGGTCGGCCACGCGGCGCCACCAGCCCTGGGTCTCGTTGCTTCCGGTGGACCCGTACCGGGGGATGAACGGCCAGAAGGCCCAGCGTCCGCCGAGCAGCAGCAGGGCGGGAAGCGCGGTGACCATCACGAGCATGGCGACCGCCACTCCGAGCGCGCCAATGGGGCCGAGCCCGGCCGTGCCGTTCACCTCGGCGATGCTCAGGCACAGGAGCGCCGCGATGACGGTGCCGGCGGAGGCCACGATGGCCGGGCCCGCCCGCTTGATGGCGATCGCCATGGCCTCGTGCTTGTCCTCGGTGCGCCGGAGTTCCTCGCGATAGCGGGCGGTGAGCAGCAGCGCGTAGTCGGTGCCCGATCCGAACACGAGCACGAGGAGGATGCCCGCGGACTGCCCGTTGACGATCACGCCGGCGTCGGCGATGAGATAGCCGAGGGCTCGAACAGTGATCTCGGCGAAGCCCAGTGCGATGAGCGGGAGGATCCAGAACACCGGACTTCGGTAGATGATGAGCAGGAGGAAGAACACCAGCAGCACGGTGGCGAGCAGCAGGTTGGTGTTGATGCCCCCGAACACCTCGATGGCGTCGGCCGAGATTCCTGCCGGACCGGTGACCTTCACGACGAGCCCCGGTGGCGCCGCCGCGGCGAGGTCGTCGCGCAGCTTCGTCACTTCCTCCAGCAGGAGGTCGGAGTCGCCGTCCACCTTGAGGTTGGCGATGAGCAGCTGCGCCGTGCCGTCCTTCGACACCGGGCCGGGCACGAGCCCGGGGGGCTCCACGCCCTTCGGCAGGGGGTTGTTGAACGTCGCGGTGGCCTTCGCGAGCGCGGCGCGGTCGGCTGCGGTGAGCCCGCCCTCGCGCTGCGCCACCGCCACGGCCGGCGTGACGTCCCCACCGGGGAACTTCTCCTGCAGGTCGAGCACCGTGACCGACTCGGCGGCGCCCGGGAGGAAGCTCGAGGGCTCGTTCGACTGCGCCGACTCGAACTTCGAGGCCAGCGGGAACAGCGCGACCAGGATGAGGATCCAGATGCCGAGCACGATCCACTTGCCCCACTTCGTGGCGGGGAAGGTGGCGATGCGGGAGAGGGCGCTTCTCACGCGGGCGACACTACCGGCGCTGCTTGCGCGCGCACCGAGTGAACGGTCACCCCGGCTGCCGGGCGATACCGTGCAGGGCGTGCAGGAGCTGATCTCGCCACTCGACGCCTTCGAGGCCCTCGTGGAGGAGGCCGTGCAGGACATCCCCGAGCCCTTCGCATCGGCGCTCGACCAGGTGGCGCTGATCGTGGAGAGCCACGCGGCCGGGCGATCGCTCTACGGGCTGTACGAGGGGCACCCCCTCACCACGGGCACGATCCCGTCGGGTGCCATTCCTCCGCGCATCACGATCTACATGCACCCGATGGTCGACCACTTCCGCGACCCCGCGGTGCTGCGGCATCAGGTGCGGGTGACGGTGCTGCACGAGCTCGGCCACCACATGGGGCTCGACGAGGACCGCCTCGACGAGCTCGGCTACGCGTGAGTCACGCCTGAGCCGAGCCCGCCGGGCGGGCGACGCCGAACCGGGGACTACGCGCGGGCGGGCGGGTTCTCGAGCCCGGTGACGTTGATCGAGGCCTCGCCGCCGTAGCGCTTGTTGAGGTTGATGATGATGGCGGTCATCCCCTCGATGATGATCGCGTTGGCGAGCGGACCGGCGTCGAGCCCCCGGCATCCCGGGATGTCCTTCGTGAGCTCGATGACGGCCTCGCGGGCCTCCTTGCTCTTGCCGCACACCAGCACGTCGCCGTCGATCGGGTGGCGCTCCTGCAGCGCGGCGGCCGGCAGGTTGTTGTAGGCCACCACCACCTTCGCCTCGGGGGCGAGGTCCTGGATCTGGTGCGCGCACGAGGCGGCCGGGAGGTCGAGCACGGCCATGGCGCCGCTCTTGCCGAACTTGAGCGCGTTGACCACGCTCACGAGCACCTTGCCGGCCAGCGGCTCGGCGAGCGCGGGCATGGTGGCGTCGATGCCCTCGAACGGGATCGACAGCACGGCCATCTCGCCGGCGGCCGCGGCCTCGGCGTTCTCCATGGGCACGAACGTGCCCTCCGGGTAGGCCTCGCGGAGGCCCTCGGCGGCCTGGTCGGCGCGCTCCTGGCTGCGCGAGCCCACGATGATCTCGTGGCCCGCAGCGGCGAACGTGATGGCGAGACCGCGACCGAGGTCGCCGGTGCCGCCGAAGATCGCGATCTTCACGTGATGATTCCCCTCGTAGGTTCGTCCCCCATCCGCCGCTCAGCGGATTGGAGCGTGTTCGCCAATAGGAAAGCGATTGTCATGGGTCCCACGCCCCCGGGAACGGGAGTGATGGCCCCGGCGACCTCCGCCACCTCGTCGTATGCGACGTCCCCGCAGAGGCGATCGTCGAGGCGGTTCATGCCGACGTCGATCACGGTGGCACCGGGCTTGACCCAGTCGCCGCGCACCATCTCGGGCACGCCGACCGCCGCGACGATGACGTCGGCCTCGCGGCACACGGCCGCGAGATCGCGCGTGCGCGAGTGCGTGATGGTCACCGTCGCGTTGCGCTCGAGCAGCATGAGTGCCTGGGGCTTGCCGACGATCACCGACCGCCCGATCACCACCGCGTTGGCGCCCTCGAGGTTGACCCCGGCGTCATCGAGCAGCCACATCACGCCACTGGGCGTGCACGGGCGCAGGCAGGGCTCGCCGCGCACCAGGTGGCCGATGTTCACGGGCGAGAAGCCGTCGACGTCCTTCGACGGGGCGATGTGCGCGGCGATGGCCGGCTCGGCCAGCGGCTCCGGCACGGGCAGCTGCACCAGCATGCCGTCCACCGCGTCGTCCGCCGCGAGGCGGTCGAGCAGGGCGTCCATCTCGGCCTGCGTGGTGCCGGCCGGCAGCTTCATGCGCTCCACCCACATGCCGGCCTCCTCGGCCTGCTGCGCCTTGTTGCGCTGGTAGATCTCGCTGGCGGGGTCGTCCCCCACCTGGATCCCCACCAGGCCGGGCTTGCGCCCATGCCTCTTCAGGAAGGCGGCGCAGCCCTCGGCCACCCGCTCGCGCACGCGCCGGGCGGCGTCGCGCCCGTCGATAACGGTGGCGCTCATCCGGCCACCTTCCTCATGGGTGCCATGTCGGCCATGAGCACACGCTCCTTGTCGTCGAACCTCACCTGGATCAGTCGTCCCTTCTGCTGCAGCCCCGTGATGACGCCCTCGCCGAACGACTCGTGCACCACCGCATCGCCGATGTCGAAATCGGGGGCCACGATGCTGGTGCCGGCACCGACCGATGCCGTTGCGCGCCGGGAGGGGCGCCCGAGGGCGTCCTCGGGGATCTCCTCGATGAACCGCGAGGGGATCGAGTACATGCGGTTGCCCCGCACCGCCCGGCTGTCGGCGTGCGCGAGGCTGAGCCGCTCGCGCGCGCGGGTGAGCGCCACGTAGCACAGGCGCCGCTCCTCCTCGAGTCCGTCGGGGTCGTCGATCGACCGCATGTGGGGGAAGAGCCCCTCCTCGAGGCCCGTCACCATCACCACGTCGTACTCGA
>CAIYRJ010000424.1 GCA_903928615.1 uncultured Actinomycetes bacterium
CACTCGCAGCTGAACGACGAGGAGCTCTCGCTCGCCGGCGTGCGGCCCGAGACGGTGCGCCTGTCGGTGGGCATCGAGAACGTCGAGGACCTCATCTCGGACCTCGACCAGGCCATCGCCAAGGCGACGGCCGGGGTGGGGGCACCCGCCTGACCACCAGCACTCCAGCCGAGGGGATCGGGCTCACCGAGACCCAGCGGGTCGTCCTGTTCACGCAGGACGACCCGCTCGTGCTGGAGTCGGGCGCCTCGCTGGGCCCCGTGGAGGTGGCGTACGAGACGTACGGCACGCTCAACGCCGATCGCAGCAACGCGATCTACGTGTGCCACGCGCTCACCGGTGACGCCCATGCGGCGGGGCACCACGGCGACCCGGACCGCCGAGGGTGGTGGGACAACATCATCGGTCCCGGCCGGCCGGTGGACACCGACCGCTTCTTCGTCATCTGCTCCAACCTGCTGGGCGGATGCCAGGGCACCACGGGCCCGTCGTCCGAGGACCCGGCCACCGGCAGGCCGTACGGGCTGGGATTCCCGCTCTACACCGTGCGCGACCTGGTGGAGGTGCACCGGGCGCTGCTCGCGCACATGGGCATCGAGCACCTGGCCGGCGCCATTGGCGGATCGCTCGGCGGCATGCAGGTGCTGCAGTGGGTGATCGACCACCCCGACGAGATCAGCGCGGCGCTGGTGATCTGCTCGTCGTCGCGCCTCTCGGCGCAGAACATCGCCTTCAGCGCGGTGGCGCGCGAGGCCATCATGCGCGACCCCGACTTCCAGGACGGCGACTACTACGGCACCGGCCGCGCGCCGGACACCGGTCTCTCGATCGCCCGGATGATGGCCCACATCACGTACCTGTCCGAGGAGTCCATGCGCGAGAAGTTCGGGCGCCGGCTGCAGCATGGCGACGCCCCGCGCTTCGACTTCTCGGTGGACTTCCAGGTGGAGTCGTACCTGCAGCACCAGGGCGAGTCGTTCCTCAAGCGCTTCGACGCCAACACCTACCTCTACATGACCCGGGTGATGGACTACTTCGACGCCTTCGCCGACCCCGCGACGGTGGGCGCGAGCCTCGAGGGCACCTCCACGAAGTTCCTCGTGGTCTCGTTCGACAGCGACTGGCGCTTCGACACCGACCACTCCCGCGAGATCGTGCGCCAGCTGCAGTCATGGCGCGTGCCGGTGACGTTCCGCGAGATCGAGAGCCCGTGGGGCCACGACTCGTTCCTGCTGGAGATCCCGGAGTACCACCGCACGGTCGAGGCATTCCTCGACCGCACGGCCGACGACCTGGGCATCTAGCGCGCGGGGGAGTGGGGGACGGTCACTGTCCCCGGTAGCCTCACGGGCCATGTCCCTTCGTCCCGACCTCGACGTGGTCGCCGCCATGGTGCACCGCGGGCGGCGCGTGCTCGACCTCGGCTGCGGTGACGGGGCGCTGCTCGCGCACCTCATCGACGAGCGGGGGTGCGACGGAACCGGCGTGGAGATCTCGGACGAGGGCTTCCACGCGTGCGTGGCGCGCGGCGTGCCCGTGGTGGTGGCCGACATCGACCAGGGACTCGACGACGTCGAGGATGACGCCTACGACGTGGTGATCCTCTCGCAGACCCTGCAGGCCACCCACCGGCCGGCCCTCGTGCTGCAGGAGATGATGCGCGTGGGGAAGGTGGGCATCGTGTCGTTCCCCAACTTCGGCCACTGGCGCCTGCGGTGGTCGCTGGCCGCGCGCGGGCGCATGCCGGCCAGCCGCTCGTTGCCGTACCACTGGTACGACACGCCCAACATCCACCTCTGCACCATCCGCGACTTCGAGACCCTGCTCGCGCACGAGGATCTCCGCACCCTCCGCCGCGTGCTGCTCGACGAGCGCGGCCGCCCGCTGGACGACTACCGCCGCCGCCGCCCCAACCTGCTGGCCGCCGGCGCCGTGTACATGGTGGGACGCTCCATCCCGTGACCCTCGCCGCCCTCTCGGCGCTGATCATCATCGGGATCGGCGTGCTGCTGCGGCAGCTCGGCGTGATGAAGCGCGAGCACGCGCCGATCCTCGTGCAGGCCACCCTCTACGTGCTGCTGCCGGCCCTGGTGCTGGACATCATGATCGGGGCGAACCTCGACTGGGGCCTCATCCTCGTCCCCTTCGTGTCGTACGCGGTCACGGCCGTGATGACCCCCTTCGCCATCATCTTCGCCCGCATGATGCGGCTCGGCCGTGCCGCCACCGGCGGGGTGATCCTGATGATCGCCGTGGCCAACACGGGCTTCTTCGGGCTGCCGCTCATCGCAGCCTCGGGCGGCGAGTTCTCGCTCACCGTGGCCGTGATGTACGACGCCATCGGCACGGGAATCCTCATCTGGACGTTCAACCCCATCGTGGCCGCGTGGTTCGGCCGCGGCGAGGTGGAGGACGCCATGACCATCCGGCAGTCGCTCAAGGGCCTGCTGCTGCCGCCGATGTGGATGCTCATCACCGGGCTCATCCTCAACCTCGCGGGCGTGCACGAGCTCTGGAACTGGCTGCAGGTGCCGGTCGACTACCTGGCGGCGGCGCTGTTCCCGGTGGTCATGCTGTACGCCGGCCTGGTGCTCGATTGGTCGGGTATCAGGGAGAACTGGCGCACGATCGCGGGCGTGTCAGTGCTCAAGCTGGCGCTCATGCCGGTGGTGGCCTTCGGCATCGCCTATCTGTTCGGCTTCCGCGGCAACCAGCTCGACACCCTCATCGTGCTGGGCGCTATGCCCAGCGGAATGATGGCCCTCGTCATGGGCGCGCACTACCGTCTGCCCGTCAACCTGCTCGCGGCGTGCGTGGCCGTCACCACCGTGCTCTCGCTCGTCACCATCCCCATCGTCACGGCGGTGATCACCTGACCCCGCAGCCATTCAGCCAGCGCCTCACGGCCAACGTCGAAGCCCGCCGCAGCCAGGTGGTGCTGGGGCTCGACCCCGACCCCGCCCGGGTGGACGGCGGTGCCACCGGCGCCCGCGACTTCTGCCTGCGCGTCATCGAGCAGGCGGCGCCGTACTGCGTGGCGGCCAAGCCGCAGATGGCCTGCTTCGAGCGCTTCGGGGCGGAGGGGTGGCAGGCATTCGAGGACGTCGCGCAGGCGGCGTCGGATGCCGGCCTGCTGGTGATCGCCGACGGCAAGCGCGGCGACGTGGACGCCACCGCCCGCCACTACGCCGCGGCGTTCCTGCGCCCGCCCGTGGACGCCCTCACCGTGAACCCCATGCTCGGCACCGACGCCGCGCAGCCCTTCCTCGACGCCGCCGCTGCCACGGGCACCGGGCTGTTCGTGCTCGTGCGCACGTCCAACCCCGGTGCCGCTGAGCTGGAGGATCTTCCGCTGGCCGATGGCCGCCCCTGGCACGAGGCCGTGGCCGACCTGGTGCGCGGCTGGGGCGCGCAGGTGCCGCCGCGCGATTCCGGGCTGTCGTCCATCGGAGCGGTGGTGGGCGCCACGGTGCCCGAGCGCATCGACCGCCTGCGCGAGCTCATGCCCGACCAGCCCTTCCTGCTGCCGGGCGTAGGCGCGCAAGGGGGAGACCCCGCGCGCCTCGGCCCGGCCTTCGGCGGCAACATTGCCGGGGCGCTGGTGTCGGCCAGCCGGTCGGTCATCTACGCCGACGACCCCGCGGCCGCCGCGCGCGACCTGCGCAATGTCGTATGGACCGCCTGGGAGTCGGTGGGCGCGGGGTAGCATGCGGTTACCCTCCCATCCCCGCAAAATGGAGCGTCCCGTGCACCGCATCACCCTCGCCATCACCGCTTCTGCCGTCGTGGCCGCGGGCGCCCTGCTCGCCGGCTGCGGCTCGTCGTCCGACGCCAGCTCCACCGCGCCCTCCGGTAGCACCGGCACCACCCGCGCCGCAGCCGCGGACGGGGTGAACCCCAAGGTGACGATCGCCAACAACCTGCCGGTTGCCGTCACGGCCACCGCACGCGACCTCTGCATCTCGGGCAACTGCCAGGTGACCCCCTGGACCCCCGACGGAAACCCCTTCTCCGGCCCGGCGAAGCTTTCGAAGCAGGCGATCCCCCCGGGTGGCACGGTGGAGCGCTCGTGGAACGCCACCACCTTCCCCGAGCCTCACTGCCGCGCCGACCTGCGTGCGGGATCGGACTACAAGAACCCCAACCGCGCCGCGGTGTTCGTGGACTTCACCGATGCGTCGGGCAAGCCGACCATCAAGCAGGCCGACGACGGCCGTGACTACTACGCGCTGGTGCAGATGGGCTTCGCGCCCGCAGACCCCGCCGCGAAGCCATCGTGCGGCAGCGACCCGGTGCTGAGGGCAGCGGGCTGGATCGGCGGCCGGGGCACGAGCGAGGCGCTCAATGGGGCGTCGCAGTGCCCGGTATACGTGATCGAGCCCAAGTTCGCGGAGTTCACCTACGTGGGCGCCGATGGCACGACGGCCCGGGGCACGAGCACGATCTCGTGCGGCATCGGCACCGCGAGCGCGGTGGTGTCGCTCGACCCCATCACCACATAGGGGGCATGGCACCGCGCGGGGCGCCCGGGTGCGCCGCTAGCCCAGGTGCAGGCTGGCCGAGCGCACGATGAGGTTGTTCATCACCGCGTACCAGACCTCGTTCAGCGCGATGGTGGCTCCCGACTCCTCGCGCCCGGTGCCCTTGAGCGCCTGGTAGATGCCCTGTGACCACTCGCGCTGCCACACCGGGTAGCCCATGTCCTGGCCCGTCCACTGAAGGAAGGCCGTCCACTCGGCGATGATCTCCTCGCCCGACTCCACGGCGTTGCGAAGCAGCCCCGGGGCGTAGGCCCTGCCGGCCTCCTCCCCGAGCCCGAAGCCCGAGAGCCCGTAGGCGCTGCCGCTCACCAGCGTGGTGCCGAGCACGTAGTAGGTGGTGGCGTAGGCCGACATCGAGATGGCCTCCCGTAGCGACCCGGCGCTCTCGGCCGCGGCCTCGGCCTCGTCGGTGAGCTCGAGAAGCACCGGGTAGATGTCGGTGGCATCCGGCGCGTCGGATGCTCCGGGCGTCGCCTGCGTCTCGTAGAGCCTGCGGCTGTCGCCGCCGGCGCGCGAGAGGAACGTGCTGTAGCCGTCGAGGAACTCCGCGGCCTGCTCCTCGGGCACCTGCGTGCGCGATCCCGATGCCTTCACCATCGCCACGGCGTCGGGGCCGAACCGCTCGATCGATGCCCGCTGGTCCTCGGCCACGGCGGCGATGTCGGCCAGGCGCGCGAGGCGCTCGGCCTCGTCGGGGATGGTCGGGGGCTTCTGCAGGGCGGTGTTCATCGCCTGCAGAACGCCCTGGGCGTATACCGCCCATCCCATTGCCGATGGCAGCGAGAGCCACTGCTCCACGCGCATGCCCGTGGGGTCGGACTGCGCCGCCACGAGGGCGTCGGCCTGCTTCAGCAGCGCGGCGACGTCGTCGGCGAGCGCCTGGCGGGCTGCGACGATCCCCTTCTCGCGGGCCATCTGCCTCACCCGGGTGCGCGCGCTGCTTCGCCCGATGCGGTAGGTGGCATCCACCACGCGGCCGTATGCCTGCCCGACGTCCCCGCGGCGAAGGGCGGCCTCGGCCACGTCGATCTCTGCGGCCACGTCGGCACGGGTGGCCGGCGGGATGAGCGCGGCGTTGCGCGCCAGGTCGGCGCGCGCGGCCCGGAGCGTGGCCCGCGTGGTGCGGGCGGCAACTGCGGCCGACGACGGGCCGAGGATCGCCGGGCGCGCCACGGGCGGGGCGATCGTCTTTCCCGTGAAGAGGGGATAGGCCTCGTTGATGTCACGCACGGCCTGCACCGTGACCCCGAGCGCCCGGCCCAGGGCGATGACGTCCACCGGCCTGTTCGTGGCGTCGTCGAACGACACCTCGGTGCCCACCGGGATGAGGAAGAGCCGGTATCCGTCGCGCGCCGCCGCCCGCACCTTCTGCGGAACGAGCCCCACCTTTCCGATCGTGCCGTCCGGGGCGATGGTGCCGGTCATGAGCACCTTCGGCTTCACCGCGTCGCCGCGGATCGCCGCCACCGTTCCGAGGGTGAGCGCGGCACCGCCGGACGGACCGTCGATCGGTCCGGTGATCTCGTATCCGATGCTGAGCGTGGACGGGTCGGCACCGGTGAAGAGCGTGGCCACCGTGGCGGCTGCGGCGGTGGACGCCTGCCACTGGGCGCCCGCCCCCTTCGCCTTGATGTCCTCGAGGTTCACCGAGAACGATGGCTCCTGCGTGGCCTGCACCCGGATGCCCGCGGGCTCGATGCCCTGCACCGGCGAGCCGCCGGGGCCCGTGCCCGCCCACGGCACGGGAAAGGTGATTGACGTCGGCGGCACCTGCCACCACGAGCCGGCGGAACCGTCGCCACCCCCGCCGCAGCCGGCGCCGATGAGCGCGGCCCCGGCTGCCGCCAGCGCGCATGCACCCAGGGCCACGGCGCGCCGGGGGGATGGGGCGGGAAGCCGCTTCATGGCCTGAATCTACATGGGGTGACGCGGCTACACTCGACGACGTGCGACCTCCCCGCGCCATCGCCGCAGCGTCGTCGTGCCTGGTCGCGCTCGCGATCGTGGCGACCGGTTGCGGCTCGTCGGCCACCACGTCGATCACGCCGCGGGATCTCACCTTTCCCGTGCTGTGGGCCGGCAGCAATCCCGACGGCACGCCCGCGGCCGGCATCGAGCCGGCCACGATCGCCGTGGGCACCGAAGGAGACTCCGGGTTCACCATGAACCTCGAGGACGTGCAGGCCAAGAAGGCGGGGCCGCAGTGGCTCGCGGCCACCGCCAGCGCCGCGGCCGTCGGGACCCTGCTCACGGGAGCCGACCAGTCGGCCGTGGACCTGCGCTACGACATCACC